>JAJEBJ010000200.1 GCA_022822575.1 Alphaproteobacteria bacterium
CGCAAGGCACAGGCGAAGGACGTTCCCGTGGTGGCGCTCAAGGCGGGTCGTTCCTACCTGGCGGCCCGCATGGCGGTGAGCCACACCGGAGCCCTTGCCGGCGATGACCGGACCATCGAGGCCGTCTTCCGGAAACACGGCGTGCTGCGCGCCTCGACCATCGATGAACTCATCGCCACGTCCCTGCTGCTTGCCCGGGCGAGGGACGTCGGAGACGGTGCTCTTGCGACGATCCACGATTCCGGTGGCGAACGCGAAATGATCTGCGACCTTGCGAGCGATCTCGGGGTTCCGTTTGCCGTCATCGGCGAGAAGACGAGAGCACGTCTTGGAGAACGCCTCGACTACGGTCTCGATGCGGAAAATCCCTGTGACGCCTTCGGGACAGGTGTCGATCACGACGGCGTCATGCGCGACTGCTTCGCAGCCCTCATGGACGACCCGTCGACCGCGCTGGGAGCTTTCTTCCTCGACGTGTCGCAACACAGCGGCTACAGCCGCGCCTGTGCAGACGCCTGCCTGGCTGCCGCTTCGACGACAACGAAACCCGTGGCGCTCATCACCAATCACTCCGGAACCGACCACCACGATCTTGCCTGGGACTTCACCCACAACCATGAACTGCCGGTCCTCGATGGAAGCGTACCGGGCCTCAAGGCCATCTCCCATGCTTTCTGGCGCAGGAACTGGCGACGGCGTCCGGTCGATCCGCCCATGCATCCCGACAAGGACAGGGTGCTTCGCTGGCGGGAACGCCTGCGCGACGCCGACGAGGCGACCGGCCTTGCGCTTCTTGACGACTACGGTATTGCGACACCGCGCCATGCGATCGTCGAAAGCGAGGAGGGCGCCCGCATGGCAGCAGGGGAGATCGGCTATCCCGTCGTTCTCAAGACAGCGATGCCGGGCATCACCCACAAGTCGGATGTCGGAGGTGTCGTGACCGATATTGCCGATGAGACAGGCCTCATCCATGCGTGGAAAACCATGGCCGGGAACCTGGGTCCACGCTGCTTGGTGGCGGCCATGGCCGGAGATGGCATCGAAGCCATGGTGGGAATGTCCCGCGATCACCAGTTCGGCCCCGTTGTTCTTGCCGGCGCCGGGGGTGTCCTCGTCGAGCTCCTTGACGACGTGACGGCCTACTGTCCACCGGTCTCGCGTCGCGAGGTCGAGGAGACTCTTGGGCAACTGAAGTTCACCCGGCTCCTCGACGGGTGGCGCGGTCGTGCTGCCGTCGGTTCCGGTGCTCTCGTTGATGCCATCATGAAGACATCAACCATGGCCCTCGAACTCGGTTCCCACCTTGATGCACTCGACATCAATCCTCTCCTCATCACGGAGTCAGGCGCCATCGCCTTGGATGTTCTCGTCGTTCCCCGCACGGAATCATCCTGAGGACGATTGCAGTTTCTGTTCGAATGCAAGGACATCCGCGATTGACCGGATGTGTGCCTTCAGTAGACGGTGTGGTCAGGGAGGCGGGATGGGTTCGGAGTCGAGGAAGCGGTTGACGACATTGGAGAGCAGGCGGCTGACGTTATTGTCGTAGCCGTTGTGGGCGAGAGATCCGGCAAAGGCGATGGAACTGGTCGAGAAGACCGCGCCGCCGTTGGGTGTTTCGTAGAACACCATGTCACAGCGCACGTGGGGGCAGTTCTCGCCGTTGACGGCCGAGTGCGAGTGAAGAAACTCCTCGTTGACCCAGTGGAAGTCGACACCGAAATCGGTGGCCTCGGCAATGACGAGGGCGTGGGGTGGCGTGCCTTCTTCCGGGTCGGCGCTGTCGATCTCGCTTCCGGCGGCACCGCCCAGGACGGATCCGAAGTCGCCGATCCTCTCATCGCGGCCAATGCCTTCGAAGATCCAGGCGGCGCGCGGATCCTCGCTTGCCGGAGTTCGGGTGTAGGGGCGGGAAAAATTGAATCCTTGGGCGGCGAAGCCCGTGCCACAGATCGATTCCGGACTCATGCCGTTGCGCCGCCACAGGCCGCCGAGTTCTCCGTTGAAACTCATGACGTACTCGCCTGGCGAGGCAATCCAGCTGCGCATGCCGTCTTCGGCCCGCCGCATTTCCATGACCCCCGGAAGGGTCGGATGAAGCGCCACCCGCCAGTAGAACCCGTTGCCGCCCATATAGATGAAACGGCCGCCCCGTTGCTGGTAGTGAAGCAGGGCCTGCATCATTCCCGTGGTGGTGTACTCGGGATGCGTCGTCGTCATGACACAGGTGTAGGGTTCGAGAAGAGCCACGCCTTCAGCGTCGAGGTCGTCGTCGGTGATGACATCGAAGGCAATCCCCAGTTCCTCGAGCCAGTCGGTGATGTGGGTGTCGGCGTTGTACTGCCAGACGTCGTCGCGTGGCCCCATGCGCAGGAAGGGTCTGAGACGCGAGGCATAGGCAACACCGGAGCCGTCGCTGTGGTTGTCATACATCGACAGTCCGTGCTCCGGGTGCATGTGAAGGTGGATATCGGTCATGTCGATCTTGCTGAACTCGTTGCCGGAGTGCTCGCCCGTGTCACCCCAACCGATCTTCATGTGGTTGTTGACGTAGGCGTAGTAGCTGCAGGTGGCAATCAGCAGGGCCAGGCGGGCCCCCGGACGACCCGTCGGGGGACGGACATAGAAGGGGATGTAGAACCACTGATCGTCTTGGGTCAGGAAGGCGGCAAAAGAGCCGCTCCGGCAGTCGATCGGCACCTGCCAGGTGGCGTCCGTTTCCCAGGCGCAGTCATAGAGATCGTCGTCGTGGAAGTGGATGGCGCCATAGTGTTCCGGCCGATGGGTCCATACCATCTCGCTGCCGTCGTGATTCCAGCCCTTCATGGCTCGCGAGGGCATGTTTACGATTGCGCCGTGAAGCCGGTTTGGAGAGAGGTCGTGGGCCGTCACGCCATTCATTTCGCGGCTGAAGTCCCACAAGGCCACCACATCGGCCGCGATGTCGGGAGGAATGCGCTGATCCAGAAGGTGTTCCATCTGGCCGCGTTCAATCGCTCGTCCTGTGACCGCCGGCGTATCGATCTTGCCGTTGAAGAGACCGCTGACACCGTCGTCGGTGTTGTGGCCGGCAATGATGAATCTGCCGCCGTGTCCCGGTCGAACGCCCATGGGCCGTGCCATCCGTGCACTGTCGGCGTCGCCGGCATAGCGCACGAGAGGTTCCTGGATGAGGGTGGCCTCGCCTGTTGCGGAATCGAATGTCGCGGCCACGAAGTACCAGTGGCGTTCGTGCATGCTGACGGAAGAGACCAGCGTTTCAATCCGGCTGCCATCACCGACCGTCAGGGTGAGCCTCCCGTTGACGACGCCGAGCGCATATCCCCGGTGGCTACCGGCATTCCAGGAGCCCATGATGGTCTGTTCTTCCTTCTCGAGGAGTGTCGGCCAGATCATCGCCTGGAGCGTGAAGCTCTCCAGATTCAGTTTTCGGGGATGATCGATCGAGACGAAGGAACCAACCTGGGTTTTCTGGAAGCGGGCCGGGTAGTCGCCGTTGACCCGGGCCTCGACAGGCGTCTCCTTGAGACCCGGTCCACCAGGCGTGTCGTCACCGCAACGAATGTGAAGGATGTCGAGGTGGAAGGTGCCCTCATCCTCACTGGAGACCTTGAAGTTGATGGTCTGGCCCGGCTCGACGCTGATCCTGTCGGCATATCCGAGAAGCCGTCGCATGCCTTATCCTCCTCTCAATCGATGGTTCAGGGCAGGGCCGCGTCGGTGGCGAACCGGCGCAACACATTGCCGGTGATCCGTGCCACGTTGTTGTCGTAGCCGTTCCAGCCAAGGCTTGCGGCCCAACTGATGGAGCCGGTGGAAAAGACACCGGCGCCCGACGGCAACGTGAAGTACACCATGTCGGCACGCACCCTGGGATTGGCGTCCCCGGTGACGGCCGCATGGTTGAAGACAATCTCGTCAGGAGACTGCATGTAGTAGGCGGAATGACCGTCCGAACTTGCCAGCACGATGGTCTCCGGCGGCGTGCCCAGAGCCTCATCGGCACCGTCGAGCTCGATGCCGGCTGCTCCACCACCCAGCACACCGAAATCGCCGATGATATCGCCCTCGACACCTTCGAAGATCCAGGAGGCCCGGGGGTTGTCATCGACTCCCGGCTTCTTGACGAACCACCCCGACCGATCGAAACCGGTGGCGAAGGTGCCGACACCGACGAGTGACTGCGGAGGCCGGCCAATGTGTTTCCACAATCCACCCCTCTCGCCGTTGAAGGAGAGATGGTATTCGCCCGGGCGGGACGCCCAGAAACGCGCCCCCGACTCCGGACGACGCACCTCGATGGCCTCGCCGCCCCGAGTGGGATGACAGGCGATGCGCCAGTAGAACCCGTTGCCGCCGAGGTACATGAGCCTGCCGCCACGATCGAAATAGGCGGCCAGCGCATCCAGCATGTCCGTCGTCCAGTATTCCGGATGAGTTCCGGTGATGATGACCCGGTAGTCTGCAAGGGCCGCGACACCGTCCTCATGAATGTCCTCGTCCGTGACGACGTCGAACGGGATACCGGAAGCCTCCAGCCAGTCGGTGACGTGCGTGTCGGCGTTGAAACTCCAGATGGTCGATTTGGGGCTGTAGTTGTTCACCAGGGGTCGCAGCCGCGAACTGTAGAACACCCCCGATCCGTCACGATGCGTATCATAGGTCGAAAGGCCAAGATCGCGCCGTTCCTGGAGGAAGAGTTCGTCGGGGCCGTAGTCGATGATCCTCCCGCGCTTCACCTCCGCCTTCTCCTCGTCCAGTTGCCAGTGGTTGTTGGCATAGGCAAGCCAGGTGGCCGTGGAGGCGAGAAAGGCGACGCGTTCCCTCGGTGCCCCGCGCCCGGGGACGACGACGAAGGGAATGTGGCACGTGTCATCGTCGGCCTGGCAATGCGCGGCGTAGACCCCGCTGGCAAGAGACTCGGGAACGGTCATGGAGACGGTGGTGCGCCAGCCGGCATCGAAGAGATCGTCATCGTGGAAGTGGATGGCTGCGTAGTGGTCGGGGCACTCTCTCCAGTCATGGCAGGATCCATCCCATTGGCGTCCGGTCACCCCTCGCGAGGGCAGGTTGACAAGGTGGCCGTGAAGAGCGTTGCCGGAACGGTCAGAGAAGGTGTCGCCGGAGATGTCCGCCGCGAAGTTCCAGGCGCCGACGATCCAGTCGGCCGGTGGCGGCACTGGCCGTGCCAGTACCGCCGTCTCGTGGCGTTTGAGAATCTTCGAGGCAAGACGCGGACTGTCGATGCGCCCGTTGAAGTGTCCAACCATGCGGGGTCTGCCATCCTCATGCCACCCCGTCTGCCAGGCGGCCATGTGGAGATCATGATCGGCGGCGAAGACGACGCCGGACGGCGCTCGTTCCGTGATACACAAGGGACTGCTGGATCCGCCGGTGTAGATGAGCGGTTCCTGGCAAAGTGTGACCGAACCGTTCGCTGCATCGTAGCCTGCCGCCACGAAGGCCCACTTCCACGGTTGAAGGGGTCTCCCCGTCGAAACGGTGCGAAGTTCATGGCCATCACCCACCATCAGGGCAAGAGCGCCAGCCGCATCAAGAATGACAGCAAAACCGGGACGTCCGGAACCCGAGCCACGGCTGATGATGACCTGACGTCCGTCGCCGGGAAGCGTGGGCATGATGAAGGCCTGGAACGTGAAGGTCGAAAGCCGGTCAAGAACCGGTGCGGTGGGGACGACCGCGTAGGAACCGGCATCAATGCGCTGATACGAGCCTTCGTGATGCCCGTTGGCCGATGTGTCGACCGCGACCTCGCGATAGGGAGCACCCTCGGGGGTCTCGACACCGCAGACGATGCGCACGATCCTGAATTCGAAGGAATCGTGATCCTCGAGGCTGATCTTGAAGTCAATGGAATCGCCCGGCCTTGCCCGGACACGGTCCGCGTAGCCCAGGATGCGCCGCCGGTAGTCAAAGGTCATGGAGAGGCCTGGTCCAGATCAGCCCCGGTGTGCTTCTTCCAGCGCAGCTTGAAGATGTACCATTCGGCCTCGCCGAGGTCCGTGAACACCACATTCTCGTGGAGCGTCACGGGCACACCGCGCTTTCCCGGAAGCTGGGCGAGACACCACTCCTTGTGAGGGACCGTGTTGACCAGGACATACTTGCCTTCGATGGGCTCCCAACGCATGACATTGAGCACCTTCTGGAGTTCGGCACTGTGCGGCCCGAAAGGGTTGCGCCGGAATTCCTCAGCCAGATCGGTGCGTTCGGGATCGATCCTGTACATCGCAAGTTCCCTTTCAGCCTGAAGCCGCATCCTGCCACCCCCGCCACAGCCCCGGCAAGCGCACACGCCCGCCACACGAGTTGTCCGGTGAGGAGTTGCCTCGATGAACCGGATGACGTGGCTACAGAAACGAGGGATGGAGAAGTGCCCCGACGCGCGGGACCTTCGAGGTGAATCGTCCTTCGGCGAGGGATGCAGCAGAGCCATCCGGGATATCGGAGCGGAGCGTCCGGCGTCATGACGAGGAAGAAGGCCTGGAGGGACTCTTGGACCGCCGACTCGGGGCGGTGTGTTCCGCTGGGCCCTGCCAAGAGGTGCTCTAGGGGGTGTTCACGGTCAGCGGCTTGCCCGGGGTGCTCGACACCGACCGTGGCAGTCACGATTCACACCCCCCGCTGCCGCTGTCGTGGCTTGCCAGGAAGCGTTGGACCGTGCTGCGACCGAACCTCAGCCTGCCTGGCAACCTAGGTCAGCATGCCCGGGTCGATGGGCATTGGTTGGCGCGACGCCGTTGACGACAGGACAATCGTCGGTTTGCCGGCCGATTGCGGCGACGGTTTCCGTGAGACTGTCGCCGGGGTCAATATCCGGCGCCGCGATCACCAACAGCTACTCGAATTGCGGGGACAGTATGACTTTTTCCCGTAAACCGAGACCCTCCAGAACGGATCGCCCGAACAAGCGCTGACGCCGGTCGACGCTTTGCACGCCGCCTGCACATGCGCGGTGAAGGACGAAGCAGGCACCACTCGGGCACGGGCATCTCAAATTTGTGCCACCAATCCCCTTTATTCTCCCTGCAGCGCTCTCAGAAACCGGCCTTTATCTCGTCGAACAGGGCGATGTATTTCTCGCGCACTTCCGGTTTGATCTCGCCGAAAAAGCGGCTGTTCGCCATCATCGTATCCGGATCTGTGATGCCGAGGTCGTCGAGGACGGCCGCGTCGACCAGTTCGAACGATTTGGCGTTGGAGTGACCGTAACCGTATATCTCGATCAGGTTCTTGCCAGACGCCGGCGAGATCCAGGCGTCGATGAACTCATAGGCCTTGTTCAGGTCGCCTGGGCCGTCGACAAGCAGGACCAAGCCGCACACCCAGGTCCAGATGCCTTCCTTCGGGTTCATGTAGACGACGTTGACGCCCTGTTTCTTGAGTTCGACGATGGCGCTGTTCCAGGCATAGGCTGCGACCAACTCGCCCGCGGCGAGCGCCTGTTCGACGCTGGTTTGGTCGGTCCAGTAGTAGCGCAGGATTTCACGCTGCTTGCGCAAGAGTTTCGTCGCTTCCTCCAATTCGGCATCAGTCATGTCAAAGGGGTCTTCGGCACCGACTACCGAGCCGACGACGGCCATGACACCGTCGACCGAATCGAAGATGCCGAGGCGTCCGGCATACTTTTCATCGAACAGGATGGCCCAGGACTCGTTCTTCTGGTCCTCTGTATCGACATACTCCGGCGCCAGATCGGGGCGGAACAGGACCGACGAGTTACCCCAGTCGGCCGCCACGAAATAGGTCGAACCGTCCTCGCCGATACTGCCCGGCAGGTCTTTCAAACTCGGGAAAACATCGGGGAAGTGGGTCAGCCGGCTGGTGTCGATCGGTTGCAGTATGCCGGCGTCGCGCCAGCGCCTGGTGCTGCCGACGCACGGGTGGGCGATGTCTGATCGAAAGCCGGAACGCAGTTTCTGCAAGGCTTCCTCTTCCTCGGCAAACAGGGCAAACGCCGGCGTCGCCCCATACGCTTCCACATAAGGCACGTAGAATTCGGGCAGCTCATAACCGCCCCAATCGAACACCTGCAGCGAATCGTCGACCGGCAGCGACTCTTGGGCGCGCGCGCCACCCGGGCCGAACGTCATGGTCGTCAGGCCGACGCCGGCCGCAGTCAGTGCGCCCACCGCCTGACGCCGCGTCAGATCACGGTTGTCGATACGTGAACGAAACTCCTCGATGCTCATGGCTCTGGTCATGATCGCGTCCTCCCTTTGTGCGGCCACATAGTGGTGATGAGCATCACGGTAGATCAACGTCCTGACGGAATCCATTCACACGGACGTGAAGTTGAGCCGAGGACGCGTGTCCTGCCCCGGACTCTCCATGTGAACCGGCAACCAGACCGCAGGTTGGGCGATTGCTGCGCTGTCGCAAACGCGGTCTGCCCGGGAACCGTTTGCCCATGCATGGGCAATCTGCAGGCAATCGTGGGTGCGCTTGTGGCCCTGATCGCTGGCTACATCCCGTTCATCGAAGTCAGCAACCCTGGAGGCGATCCATCGCGATTGGACAAGGACTGAGGCAGAACGGCCATGACCGGTGGTTCCCGCCGATGTCTGAGGGTGTCAGTTTCGCATCGGTTGTGTGGTATCGCGCAGTACTTCTGCGAAGGTCTGGCCCACGAGTGTCGGTGTGACACCCCGGCGTGTCACAAGCTCCATCAGCGTGATGCGGCGGTAGACGTCCGGCAGGATGCTCTTCATGCGTCCGGCGGTGACCCATCGTTCGGCGTAGGAGACGGGCAGGTAACCAATATGCCAGCCCGAAAGAATGAAGAAGGCCACGCCCTCGATCTGGCGCGCCGATGCGGATGACGCCAGGTGTGCCGTGAGTGGTGCCACCTGGCTCTCTGACAGATAGGCGCGGTGCGCGAGATCGGTGTCTTCCAGGTCGTTTGCGTGGAGCGGGCTTCGGCCAAACAGCGGATGGTTCGCGCCACAGTAGAGTTCGACGGGATCGTCATAGAGCACCTCGTACACCAACCCCGGACGGTGTTGGTGAAAGACGCCGATCCCCAGGTTGACCCTGTTCTCGAGTACGGCCCGCTCGATCTCGTCGGGCGCCATCGTGTGGAAGTGAATGTGGACCTTTCGAGCCCTGGCCCTGAAGGTCGAGAGAACATCGGCCAGCGGGAAGCCGAGGTCGGTCGCCCAGTTGTCGATCACGGCAATCGAGAGATCGCCAACCAGTTCGCCGCGCAAGGCACCGACCGTGGTTCGAAAACTCTCGAGTGCGGTCGAAAGATGCTGGCACGCCTCATAGACGGTCCGCCCCTTGTCGGTCAGAAAGAAACCGGCCCGTCCGCGCTGGCACAGGCGCATGCCGAGGCGCTGCTCCAGATTGCCGATCTGTCGGCTGATGGTCGACTGGCTGACGTTGAGCGTGACCTGCGCCGCAGCGAACCCGCCACATTCCACGACCGTCATGAAGACCATGAGGAGATGGAGGTCCGCCTTGTGCAGGCGCGGTGCCTGCGTTTTGCTTGCACTTGAAGGCATATTACCATTCTTCATTTGATATTTTATCTAACTGAAAGGCATCGGACGATCAATGCAGGCTAAGGCACGGGCGGACAGGCCATGGCGCACGCCACAGCTTGGGGTATAGACAACGATTACGGTCCCCTGCGCGATGTCCTGCTCGGTCGTCCCGAGTACTTCCGGTGGGTTGATGCCGGCCCGATCACGCAGCGCACTCTGCTGAACCAGGACCACTCCGGTGTCTCCTTCAATCTTCAGACGGCCATGGCGCAGCATGCCGAGATGGTCCGCATCTACGAGGACGCGGGTGTGACCTGCCACTACCTCGATTCCGACGAGGTGCTGCACCGGAACTTCTTTGCCCGCGATTCAAGCGCCATGACACCCTGGGGAGCGCTGATCTGCCACATGCAGTTGAAGTGCAGGCGAGCCGACTACGTGACGGCAATCAAGTTCTACCAGGACAACGACATTCCGATCTGGCGTCTTGTGACAGCCGGCCACTTCGAGGGGGGTGACTTCGTCATCCTTGAGCCCGGCTGCGTGCTGATTGGCTACTGTGGCGAGCGCTCGGAGAAGGAAGGCGCCGAACAGGTCGCTGACTGGGTGCGCCAGGAGGGGTGGGAAGCCCAGGTGGCGCCGATCTCGCGCGAGTTTGTCCACATGGACGGACTCGTCGTTCCGCTGGCGCCCGGACTCCTGGTCGCTTGCCTCGACGCCCTGGAGGACTGGCTGGTCGCCTGGTTGCGCGGCAGGGGGTTCGAGTTTGTCGACGTGGGATACCGGGAGGCCAGGAACCTCGGCGTCAACCTGGTGGCCCTGGGCAACGACAGGGTCCTGTCGATGCAGGGCAGTGCCGTGCTGAACGGCCGGCTGCAGGCGATGGGTTTCGAGGTGTTTGATCCGGACATGTCCATGTTCACGCTGGGCGGTGGCGGCGTTCATTGTCTGTGTCAGGCCCTGAGGCGTGACCGGGCTGGTGACGAGGGGCCCGGCTCATGACGCAGCTGAACGGCGCCATCGAAGGCGACGTGACCTCATGCCTATGCCGGGGGCGGCGCCGACCAACAGCACATCCGTATCGCGATCACGCCGGGCGGAGGTCTTTGATCAACGGTGTGGGCCGCTTCACCCCGACCGACATGGCACGACATCACTGCGCCAAGGGAACGGGGTCCATCATGCGGGATCTGTCGGAAGCCTCCTGCACCCTCCCGGACTGGTCCGGAAGAATGAGCGTACCCGTTTTGACGGTCCAACCTAACCTGATGACACGGAGGAGACGATGAGATCATTCGAACACAAACTGGACCTGCTGAGGCGGGGCCGCATTGATCGACGGGAGTTCATCACACACGCCCTGGCGTGTGGTGTGGCGGTGCCCACCGCGTCTGCGCTTGCCGCACAGGCGGCGAGGGCCGATGAACCGCAGATGGGTGGCCGGATCCGCGTCGCCCTCGGCCTGGGGTCGACGACCGATTCGGTGGATCCTGCCACCTACAACGACACCTACATGCAGGTAGTGGGATTCGGTTTCCGCAACTGTCTCACTGAAGTATCCAATGAGGATGAACTGATCGGTGAACTTGCAGAGAGCTGGGAATCGACTCCGGATGCGGCAAACTGGACCTTCAAGCTGCGCCAGGGTGTCGAGTTTCACAGCGGCAAGACGCTTGATGCGGATGATGTAATTGCATCGGTCGCCCACCATACCGGCGAGAATTCGGCGTCACCCGCCAAGGGCATCCTGTCATCCATCGTCAACATGAAGGCGGACGGCAAGGACACCGTCACCTTCGAACTGAGCGAGGGCAACGCGGACTTTCCGTTTCTGCTGAGCGACTACCATATCGCGATCTGTCCCGTCGTGGACGGCGTTCTCGACTGGCAATCGGGCGATGGCACGGGTGGGTTCGTCCTCAACGAGTTCGAACCGGGCGTGCGGTCGTTCCTGACGCGCAATCCCAACTACTGGAAGGCGGGCCAGGCCTTTTTCGACGAGGCCGAGGTGCTGTCGACCATCGACGTGACAGCCCGAACATCGGCCCTGACGTCCGGTACGGTCCATGTGATCGACCGGGTCGACCTGAAGACTGCAGACCTTCTCGACGCGGCTCCGGGGGTGCGTCTGGAAGAGACTCAAGGCACGTTGCACTACGTCTATTCGATGATGTGTGACCGTGCGCCATTCGACGACCCCAATGTCCGTCTGGCGTTGAAGTACGCCATTGATCGCGAGGAGCTTCTCACCAAGCTGCTGAACGGCCATGGCTACGTCGGAAACGATCATCCCATCGGCCGATCCAACCGCTACTTTGCCGAGGACCTGCCACAGCGCGTCTACGACCCGGACAAGGCGAAACACTACCTTGGAAAGGCCGGTCTGACGGAGATCACGGTGCCGCTCAATGTGGCGGAAACGGCCTTTTCCGGCGCCACGGACGGAGCTGTTCTCTATCAGCAGCACGCTGCTGCCGCCGGGATTACCATCGACGTCACCCGCGAGCCCAACGACGGCTACTGGTCGGATGTCTGGAACGTGGAGCCCTGGGTGGCGTCCTACTGGAGTGGACGGGTCACCGAGGACTGGGTGTTTTCGCAGACCTATGCGGCAGGTGCCCCGTGGAACGAGACCCACTGGGCCAACCCGCGCTTCAACGAGCTGCTGACACTTGCCCGCGCGGAACTCGATACCGAACTCAGGCGGGACATGTACCGCGAGATGCAGCAACTGTGCAGCGATGACGGCGGCGTGGTGGCTCCCATCTTCTCCAACTACGTCTTCGCGGTCAGCGACAACATCGCTCACCGGCGCATGTCGGCAGCCTGGGATCTCGATGGCATCAAGTGCCTGGAGCGTTGGTGGTTTCACGATCCCGCGGCGTAACGGCGAAACCTGGCGGGCATGACAGCGATGGCCGGCCGTTCGAATCCCCCCTCGACGGCCGGTCATTGTTGACATTGATGTCCACGACATCGTTGATCGCAGGCGACGCACCGCCATCGACCTGCCGCAGTCGGGTGGCATGGTCATTGCAGCGGGCGGACGCGGATGGACCGGCCTCCCCGTGCTGGGGATCAGCCTTGGCGCGCTGGCCGTCGGCGTAACGTGCGCGGCGCCGATTGTCGGACTGGACGGGTTTGTCGGGGAACCCGCCGCAAGTTGGCGCCCTCACATTGCGCTGGGTGTGGTGACCTGCGCCGCGATGGCGCTCTTGGCACGCTTTCGCCTCCTCGCCGGCCTGCTCGCGGCGCTCGCCGTCACGCTGGGTACAGACGTCATCCGAACGGAGTTGGCTTCCGCGCAGGCTGACGCGAGGAGCGACATGCAGGACGGCGATGCGGCCGTCCGCGTCCTCCTTTCCAACGTCCTCATCGTCAATGACGACATCGGCAGGTTTGTCGCGTGGATCGAAGCCAGCGATCCCGACATTGTCGTGGCGACGGAGATATCGTCGCGTCACGTCGAGCGGATGGCCGAAGCCATGGCCGACTATCCGTTCCGGATACTGGAGCCTCGCAGGCACCCGTTCGGCATGGTCGTCTACAACCGCTATCCGGTCTCGGGCGAGAGCGTCACCGAACTCGCGGGCAGCACGCCATCGGCGTCAAGTCCGGTCATGGTGACGGTGGGTGTGGAGACCCCCCTCCGGTCCGCTTCGCGTCGCAGGATGGCATGTGTTCACGCCGATAACGCCACAGCCTTTTACTCGGAGCAATGAGCAGTTCTCCATCGCGGGTGACATTCTGGCGCGACTCGATTCGCCAAGACTGGTGGTGGGAGACTTCAACGCGACCCCGTGGTCGGCGG
>JAJEBJ010000498.1 GCA_022822575.1 Alphaproteobacteria bacterium
CGAAAGAACCTGGTGGCTCGATGCCGGGGGACATCTGGGGAATGCGCCAGGCGACGGTCTGGCGGACGTGGCGACACCGCTCGTCACGGGCATGATGACAGGGGAGTGGAATCCCCACGGCATTGGCCCGGAACTTCCCGGAGACCAGCGCGGTGACGATGCCCGCTCCCGGGTGTTCCTGGCCCGGGACGCCGGCGAGGACCTGGCGATTGTGGGGTGCCCGCGTCTCAGGCTGCGTCTGGCATCCAGCAGGCCGACAGGGACCGTCGTCGCCCGCTTGGTGGGTGTGGCAGACGATGGCTCATCGTCACTCATCACATGGGGATGTCTCAATCTTGCCCACCGGGACGGCCACGAGAATCCCGAGGCCATGGAGCCCGGCGTCTTCACCGATGTCGTCGTCACCATGAATGCCATCGCCCAGATCGTGCCGGCGGACTGGCGCCTGAGGCTGGCCCTCTCTTGCGGCAGCTGGCCCCTGCTGTGGCCGGCGCCCGAATTGACCCGGTTAACCATCGACTGCAGCGCCAGTTCCCTCGTTCTTCCGCTGCGTACCGGCAGGGAGGACGGTGCCGCTCTGGCGGACCTTGAAGTGGCGGAAATCGCTCCCCGGCCCGACCTTGACTGGCTGCGACCGTTCAGCCGGTCGCGCAGGTTCGTCACCGATGTCGAAACCGGTACGACGACCCTGGTGCTGGAAAAGGACGACGGGGCCTACAGGATCAACAGCCACGGTCTCGTGGTCGAGCAGGAGGGCACGGAGCAGCAGTCGATCACGGAGGGCGAACCGCTCTCAAGCCGTGGCGAGGTTCGCTGGAAACTGGGGCTGTCGAGAGGCGACTGGCAGACCTCTGTCGACGCCGTCACGACACTCACCTGCGACGCCGCGACCTTCCTCGTCACGGCGGAGATCACCGCCCGCGAAGGCAACGACATCGTGTTCTCCAGGTGCCTCGAGAGGACCATCCCAAGGGATAATCTCTGAAGGAATCGGGGGCCGTCGCCGCTGGCGGCCCCCGACAGGACGAAACAGCGTCAGGTCGTGGCGTCGTCGAGCCAGACGTCCTCCCAGTACATCCAGCCGCCGAACCCGTGGGGGTGGCCCTTGAGGTCCTTCACCCGCGAGGCGTAGGCGTCGAGCCAGTTGGTGAAGACCGGCGTGATGGTTGCACCCTCGTCGCGCATGATGATCTGGATTTCACGGTAGAGTTCGCGGCGCAGGGCCTCGTCCACCGTCTTGCGGGCTTCGAGGACCAGGCTGTCGAACTTCTCGTGGGACCAGAAACTCTCGTTCCACGAGCCGCCCGAGATGTAGGCGATGGCGAGCATCAGGTCGGCGGTCGGCCGTCCGTACCAGCTCGATCCGCACCACGGAACCTTCATCCACACGGCACTCCAGTACCCGTCCGCCGGCACTTTCTTGACGGTCACGTTGGCGCCCGCCTCATTCATCAGTTCGGCCATGACGATGCTGGCATTGGCGCCACCGAAGTTGTCATCCGAGGCATGGAGTTCGAAGGTGGCGTTCTCCATGCCGGCTTCCTTCAGATACCAGGCCACCTTGTCGGGGTCCCGTTCCGGGGCCTCGACGTCGGGGGCGAAGAAGGGGTCGTGCTGCGGGATGGGATGGTCGCGGCCGACCGTCCCGAGTCCGCCCCATCCGAGCTGCAGCATGCGTTCGCGGTCGACGGCATGCTTGAGCGCCAGGCGCACGTTGTTGTCGGTGTAGGGCGGCGTGTCGGCCCGCATCGGATAGGTCGGGTGGGCCCCGCCCGGCTGGTTCAGCACCTCGGCGTTGTCGGCTTCGTCGACGGAGGAGATGAGCTGGGGATCGAGCCCGATCATGATGTCGATCTCGTCCGACAGCAGTGCGTTCACCCGGGCCGAATTGTCCGGAATGCCGAAGCTCTCGATCTCGTCGACATAGGGCCGCCCGGTGCGGTGGTAGTTGGGATGGCGCTCGAAGACGGCGACGATCCCCGGGTCGAACTCCTTCACCTTCCAGGGACCGGTGCCGATGGCCTCGCCACGGGCGTAGCTGTCGTCATCGGCGCCTTCCGGCTGGGCCGTGAAGTGGTACTCCGTCAGGAGATAGGGGACGTCCGCATTCGGCGCCTTCATGTTGAAGACGACGTGGCCGGGACCGGCGGCCGTGATGGATTCGACATCGCCGAGATAGGCATTGGCCGGCGATCCGCCTTCGGGATCGAGGTGCCGGTTGAAGGAATAGGCGACATCGGCGGCGGTGAGCGTCTTGCCGTTGTGGAATTCGACACCCTGCATGATCTCCATGGTCCACCGGGTGGCGTCACCGTTCGGTTCCCAGCTTGTCGCGAGATTGCCGACGAGCCCCTCGCCGGGGATGTAGTCGATCAGACGGTTGTAGAGCAGGCCGGAACGACCGATGTCGCTGCTGGCGACAATCTTCGTCGGGTCAAGGGTGTCGCCGGCGCTGCTGGTGGTGAATCCGGCGCGCAGCCTGCCGCCGCTCTTCGGCGTTGCGGCCCGGGCATCGCGGCATGTGCCTGCGACAAGGGCGCCAGCAGCCGTGGCGGTGAAACCCATGGCAACGAGGCCATTGTGAAAGTCACG
This sequence comes from Alphaproteobacteria bacterium, assembly GCA_022822575.1. GTDB lineage: Bacteria > Pseudomonadota > Alphaproteobacteria > SP197 > SP197 > SP197. The sequence continues at coordinate 2,593 of JAJEBJ010000498.1, forward strand.
ACGCGAGACCTTTCCTCCAAGGAACTCGCGAATCAGGACATCCTTCTTTTCCATCCCCAGTCTCCCCGGTGGTGCTGTGGCGCGGAACACCCGCACCTTCCTTCCCATGGTGGAAGTTTGGACGCCGCCGTCAACATGACCCGGCATGAAAAGGGGCGC
>JAJEBJ010000283.1 GCA_022822575.1 Alphaproteobacteria bacterium
CATGGCCCACGACAGCGACCCTTTCGCCCGTTGGGAGGCCGGTCAGAGTTACGCAACACGCCTGCTCCTCGCCATGGTTGCGACCATCCACCAGGGTGGCACCCCGGCAACCGACGAGCGCTGGCTCGAGGCCATGTCGACGACCATTGGCGATACGTCCCTCGATCCCGCATTCAAGGCCCGTGCCCTTGCACTCCCAGGTGAATCCTGGCTTGCCGAGCAGATGGAAACGGTGGATGTCGAGGCCATTCATGAGGCGAGGGAGACCATGAGGCTGGCCGCCGCGAACCGTTTTCGCGGCAGCTGGAGGGCGATGATCGGGGAGGATCACGAACCCTACAGTCCCGACGGCGAACAGGCCGGCCGGCGTGCCCTGAAAGGCGTGGCCCTTTCCTATTGTGCCGCGCCCGGCGACGCGGAAGCCGTTGCGCTCGTCACCGGAGCCTACGCCGGCGCCGGCAACATGACGGACCGCCTTGCGGCTCTGTCGCTGATCGCCGCCATCGACACGCCCCGTCGCGACGAGTGCCTCGCAGACTTTCGTGACCGGTTTCGCGGCGACGACCTGGTGATGGACAAGTGGCTGGGCGTCCAGGCGGCATCCCCCCTCGATGATACGCTCGCCCGGGTCCGCAACCTGCTCGCCCACGAGGTCTTCAGCCTGGAGAAACCCAACAAGGTCTTCGCCCTCATCGGCGGTTTCGCGATGGCCAATCCACTGAATTTCCATCGTCAGGACGGATCGGGCTACAGCTTTGTCGCGGACAGGTTGCTGGAACTTGACGACATCAATCCGCAGGTGGCGGCGAGGATCATCAATCCGCTCATCCGCTGGCGTCGCCAGGACTGCGACCGCCAGGCGCTCATGCGCCACGAGTTGGAGCGGATACGCTCGAAGCAGAACCTGTCGCCCGACCTTGGCGAGAAGATCACGAAGTCCCTGGAGCAGGAGGAATAGGGTCGTGCCCCGCTTCACCACATCCGGCGCCTCGCTGTGGTACGAGCAGACCGGTTCCGGTCCTGACATCGTCTGGCTTCCCGGCGGCGATCAGCGCGGCTCGGAGATGCGCTGGCAGGTGGAGGGATTCCCGGACTTTCGCAACACGACGATGGATCCCCGCGGCGTTGGCGAAACCAAGTCCTTCGAGGGGCCGCCGTGGTCCATTCTCGACATGGCGCGCGACTGCGCCGAACTGATCGAGGCGCGCTGTTCGCCCCCCGTGGTGGCGGCGGGACTCTCCATGGGTTCTCTCATCGTCCAGGAACTGGCGATCAACTGGCCGCACCTTGTGCGCCTTGCCATCCCCATGGGGACCTTCGCCGTGTCGGAAGGATTTTCCCGGGAGTGGATGGAGGCAGAGATCCGCTATCGCCGCACGCGCGGCGACCTGCCGTTCGACTTTGCCGTCACCCACTACGCGGTCTTCATGTATCCGCCTGAAGTGCTGGATGACCCGGACCTCTGGGCGCGCCTGCGGGAGGTGACGGAGGCGGCCTACGGGAAACGGGACGGCGCCATGCTGGATGCCCAGTGGCAGGCTTGCTGCGAATTCGATACGACGGCAAGGCTCCCCCTGTGCGAGGTCCCGATCCACGTCATCGGTTTCGGACTCGACATGCAGGCGCCGCCATCCCTTGGCCGCAAGTGCGCCGAGTTGGCGGCCAAGGGCCATTATCATCACCTCGAGGGCCTCAGCCACCTCTCCCTCTGTGGCCACCGCCACGAGGTGGTGAACGCCACCATCCGCGCCATCATCGAAGGCCAGGCGTGACGCCCGTCACCGTCGTCGATCCCTGTTCCTGCCCGCTCTTCAGGTTCCCTGCGACGGCGTTCGTGCGTCCATTCACCGTGATGCAGAACCGCATGTCTGTCGGGCGGTCAGCGTTGTGACGCCTCAAGCGCAAGCGTAGAGTCCGGCGGAAGGGCAGCGGTGTCCGGGGATGCAAGTACCCGACCGTGGTCGCGGTCCTCCGCCAGCCCGGCCTGTGAACGCCGGAGGAAGTGCAATGAGCATTCGAGGCAAGTCAGTTCTGGTTACCGGTTCCACCACCGGGATCGGCGAGGCAAGTGCGCGCACCTTTGCGGCACAGGGGGCCAGGGTACTCGTCACCGGGCGCAACGAAGAGCGTGGCGGAGCGATCTGCGCCGAGATTGAAGCAGACGGCGGAACTGCCGTGTTCTGCCAGGCGGACCTGTCTGACCGCGCCCAGTGCGACCGTCTGGTGTCCGAGACTGTCCACCACTTCGGCCGTCTCGACATCCTCGTCAACAATGCGGGTGTCCTGCATGAGGGCACGGCCCTCACGACATCGGATCACGCCTGGGACGAGACGATCGAGGTCAACATCAGTTCCGTCTTCTTCATGAGTCGTGCCGCCCTCAGGCAGATGAGTGCGCAGGGAAGCGGCTGCATTGTCAACACGGCCTCCGAATGGGGTCTCAACGGCGAACCGGGATTCGTCGCCTATTGCGCCAGCAAGGGTGCCGTCGTGCAGATGACCCGCTGCATGGCGCTCGATCATGCGGCCGAGGGTATCCGCGTGAACGCTGTTTGCCCGGGCGAGACCCATACGGAGATGCTGGACAGGATGCTGAGTGACCAGGGAGGCGACTTCGACGAGAACATGCGGAAGTTCGCCGCCGGCATACCGATGCGCCGCGTCGCCACCCCGGAGGAGATCGCCCGCTCGATCGTGTTTCTCGCTTCCGATGACGCGAGCTACGTGACCGGAACGACGCTGGTCGTTGACGGCGGCAACGACGCGACGGCAGGAGCGTACGGACCCTAGCTGGCACGCCGCGTCACAGTCGGATCAGCGCATGATCGGACAAGCGTGACGCACCCGGCCGTCTCCCGGGATTGTCCGTCGCAGGGAGGCCCGACTACCAGAAGAGGTGAGGCGTGGTCGTGATCTCGTCCACGCCGGTCGCCGTGACGATGAAGTTGGTCTCGAAGGTGGCGGTTCCGACGCCATCGGCCTCGAAGAACGCCTCCACGCTGTGCACCATGTCCTCCAGGAACAGGTCCTCCTCGGTGCACAGGCGCGTCTCGATGTAGGGCGCTTCCCACATGCATCCCACGCTGTGTCCGTAGTAGGGCCAGCTCGTTTTCAGGACATCGGACTGGTAGCCGGACTGTTCCGACAGTTCATCCGCCAGACGGGCGACATCCATCACCGCAACGCCCGGCCTGATGGCGGCCATGAGCTTCTCCATGACATCGACAAGGGTTTCGATGAGATGCTTCTGGTCTGCGGTCGGCCGGCCTCCGCATACCGCGGTGCGGCCGGGATCGAGCCAGTAGCCCTTGTAGATCGGCCCGTAGATGAAGCCGTGCACGATATCGCCCTGCTGCGGCGTCCTGGTGCTGAAACCGTTGATCGGATCGCTTTCCAGATACTGGCTCACGGCACCGTGCGAGATGGCGATGCGATGCCAGTTGCAGCCCCGCTCGAGCAGGCGTGCGCCGGCCCGGGAGGCAGCCTCCGATTCGGACTCTCCGGCGATGAGCGCCTCCATCATGGCAACATGGGCACGGGTCACGTACTCACCGGCCTCGCGGTAGAGCGCCAGTTCCCGGGGGCTCTTGATCAGACGGACGTCGCGGACCAGATCGTCTTCCACGACCCAGTCGATCTGGGGCGTCGCGGCGCGAAGCTGGAGCCAGTACTTCATGGGCAGGCAGTCACTGCCAACGAGAGCGACGCGCCCCTCGATGCCACGCTCGCGCAGGATCCGGGCCAGTCCCGCGATCGGATCGTAGAG
>JAJEBJ010000409.1 GCA_022822575.1 Alphaproteobacteria bacterium
GTCTCGAAATCGTAGGCCGTGCTCCTGTTCGAGCGTGGCTTGTCCGACGTCTGGGCCGACCAGTACTGGTGCGTGCGATTGCGGTAGGTGGGCATCTCGACCATGTCGACGAAGGCCGGATGCGCCGGTTCACAGTGGTAACACTCCTGGAAGTTGTCGATGACCACCTTCCAGTTGGCCTTCAGCGCGAAGTCCTTATGGCACGCCGGCTCGAGAGACGCGGCCCGGGGCATCCAGCGCAGGATGTCGTCCTCGAGCCCGGCGTACTGTTCGCCGAACGGGAGGGCTTCAACGTCGAGATTGACGAAGACGAGGCCGAGCATCGTGTCGACCCTGACCTGTTGCAGCGAAAACGCCGACTTGTCGAAATCGCGGACGTTCTCGCAGCCGCGCGCCGTTCTGAGCGACCCGTCGAGATTGTAGGCCCAGGCGTGGTAAGGGCACGTCATGACGGGTCCCAGAGTTCCGCTGCCCTTGAGGACACGGTGCGCCCGGTGCTGGCAGACATTGTAGAAGCAGCGCAGGATGCCATCACGCCCTCTGACGAGAGCGAGGCTCTCGTCGGCGATGTCCACCACCCGATAGCTGCCAGGTGCCTTGAGGGTGCTTTCATGTCCGGCAAAAAGCCATGAACGGGAGAAGATTTGCTCCTTTTCCTCCTCGAAGATCAAGGGATCGGTGTAGTAGCGCGAGGCCATCGTGAAGGAACGGGAGGGGTCGTCGTGAAGCCCCCCCGGAAGAGTGTCATAAAGTGTCATCGTGGCAGTCCGCTGACCATACGTTATCGCCGCACCATATGAATGCCACCCGACAAAATCAATCGAGATGTGTCGCACAGACTTTCAAGATTTTCTCAATGATTGAACGTCTGCCCTCGCTCAATGCCCTGCGCGCTCTTGACGCCGCAGGCAGACACCTGAGCCTCACTCGAGCCGCCTTGCCAAGCCTGCTGGAAAGCTTGACATGGGGGCAACTGAATTCGGACTATCCGGCGAGGAGGCGGCGACCATGGCGTTGAAGATGCCGCGGGTGGGAGCTGACCTTCTGCTTGCGATCGATATCCAGAAGGGCTCTGATTCCGGCCGCGACTGCACCGTGGCCGACATCAAGCAGGCGATGACCCGGCCCGGTATCCCGAACCGCCTCAAGAGAGATCGGTGACAGACCGCGCCCCGGCAGCCGGTATCGGCGCAGGACGGCGTCTGCCGATCCTGGCTTTCTGCGCTGGCCACATGGCCGTCGACTGGCCTCACGGCGCGCTCTGGATCCTGATTCCGGCGATCGGCGTTGCCATGGAACTTTCGCCATCCGACCTTGGGCTGATGGTGAGCCTGACGGCAATCGGGGGTGCGCTGAGCCTGATCCCGGCCGGGATGCTCAGCGACCACACCCGGCGCCGGGGGGCGCTCTTCGTGAGCACCTTTGTCTGGGTCGTGGTGGGCTACGGCCTTGCCAGCATGGCGCCGGACTTCTGGTCCCTGACGCTGTTGCTTGCTGTTGCCGGAATGGGCACCTCGGCCTGGCATCCCCTGGCCACGGGCACGCTGACGCAGACCCTGCCGGCGCAGCGGGCGCGGGTGCTGGGGATCCACGCCATGGGTGGTACCCTTGCCGAGGTCTTCGCGCCCGTGCTGACGGGTGCTCTGCTGGTCTACGTCGACTGGCGGCAGGGCCTGCTCCTTGCCGTTGTTCCCGCGGTTGCCCTTGGCTTCGTCTTTCTTGCCTTGCGCGGCCGGCTTACGGTCCCCATCGAGTCAGATGCGCGCATGGTGGATCTCAAGGATCTGGCGAGGCGCTGGCTCAGTCGAGTCGGCCTCCTGCTCGTGGCGATGATCAGCGTCTACAACATGGCCATCATGGCCGTGCTCGCCATGGCAACGCTCTTCATCGTCAACGATCTCGGCCTGTCCGAGTTCTGGGCCGGTATCGCATTCGCTGCGATGATCCTGGCTGGTGCGGTGCTGCAACCGGTGATGGGGCATATCTCCGACACGCTGGGCCGGCGCAGGATCTTTGCCTTCTCGCTGCTGGCTGCCGCGCCCTTTGGCTTTCTCATGCCGCTGGTCGAAGCACCCTGGCTCGCCCTTGCCTTTCTGATCATCATGATCGGGGCCTTCTACGGCGTTCGCTCTGTCGTGCTTGCTTCGGCGCTGGATTTCGCCGGCAAACGCGAGGGAACGACGCTGGCGCTGGCCTTCGTGCTGATGGACGGTGTCGGTGCGTTGGGCGCCTTCCTGGGCGGCTACGTCGGCGACATTGACCTCGCCTATGCTTTCTCGCTTGCCTCGGCGTTCGCCCTGCTTGCAGCGATCCTCTCGACCGTCTCCACTCTTGCCTCCCCGCGCATACGAAAGAAACCGGCAACCTGATCATGCCCTCGATCGAGCCCAGGAAGGGTCGTGCCGTACTTGCTCGTCTCCGGCAAACAGTCGTGAGCAGGCGAAGATGTGCGCTCTTTCCCCCTCGAATGACCGGGGATTGTCGCTGTACAATCTGATCGCCCCGACATTGGCAAGCTTGGCGGACAGCTTGAGGTCGGGGCTATCAAGTCCGGATCAACGGGGGAGGAGGAGGCGATCATGGCACTGATGAGGCCGCGGGCGGAAGCAGACCTTCTGCTTGTCATCGACGTCCAGAACGACTTCTGTCCCGGCGGCGCCCTTGGTGTTCCCGGGGGTGATGAGGTGGTCGCGGTCATCAATCGGATGATGCCGCACTTTCTTCGTTGCGCCGTCACCCAGGACTGGCATCCCGCGGATCATCTCTCCTTTGCCAGCAACCACGCCGGGCGCCAGCCCTTCGAGACGGTCACCCTCGACTATGGTGAACAGGTGCTGTGGCCCGATCACTGCGTTCAGGGAAGTCACGGCGCATGCTTCCACCCCGATCTTGACTGGCGCGGGGCCGGCCTCGTCCTGCGCAAGGGCTTCCACCGCGCCATCGATTCCTATTCGGCGTTCCAGGAGAACGACAAGGCCACTCCCACCGGCCTTGCCGGCTACCTGCGTGAAAGGGGTGTCAGGCGCCTCTTCATCGCCGGTCTGGCGACGGACTTCTGCGTTGCCTGGACGGCCCTTGATGCGGTGGCGGAAGGTTTCGGCGCCGTCCTCGTCGAGGATGCCTGCCGGGCCATCGATCTTGACGGCTCGCTCGCTGCCGCGATGGAGGCCATGACCGACGCCGGGGTCACGTTCACCCGCTCTACCGCGATCACAGGTTGAGATCAGCCGGCCGCTGCCGAGCGCAAGTCTGCGTCCTGCCAGAAACCCGTTGCGGCGCCGACATGGACCGCGAGATGGCGTGTCAGGTCACACGCATCGTCTTGCGCCCCATGGATGAAACTCGACTTGCGGCGACGCAGGAATGTTAGCCCGATGCGGTAGAGTCCCGGGGCCACCACACCTCCATCGTGACGCAACCGGTCCTTGCGATCGAACACTGGAAGATGGAGCCACGAATGGTCCGCCTCGAAGCCGGTGGTCCAGATCACGCTTCGAATTCCTTCCCGGGCGAAGTCCAGTACCAGGTCCGGCGAATCGGGAATGCGCGTGGGCTCCGGCCGTTCCGGCGCCTCCGCCACGCCATCAAGACCGTGGCGGGTGGCCCACTCGTCGAAGGTGTCGAGAAGACGGCCCTGCTTGAGATCCGCCAGGGCGCACTTGTTGGCGAGCGAACCGGAGAACTGGGCCCGTCCGTCGGCGATGCCTGCAAGACGTCCCACCAGCCTCACGCCATTCGATGTCAGCGCGTTGAGGTCGAGACTGCTCCTCGGGACGCTGCCGACAAGTTGCGGTGACGGCACGCGGCGGGCTCGCTCGATATCCTCGATCTCGTCCCAGCGTTCGTCGTGAAGGCCCGAACGGTCGAGCCACCAGAAGATGTCCCGGCCCCGGTACAGTCTCGGCATGCGTACATGCTCGCCTACGGCGAGGGTGACCGGACGTCCCGAGCGCCGCACCTCATCGGCGATCTGAACGCCGCTTGCCGATGCTCCGACCACCAGGACACCTCCCGGAGGCAGGCTGGACGGAGAGGTGTAGTCGAAGGGTGTCAGCGACTCGACCTCAGCGGGCAGGGAGGGAGCGAAGGCCGGAAGTCGGGCAATGTTGAAGCCGCCCGAGGCGATGACCACGGCGGAGCACGCAATGGAGCCCCGGTCTGTGGTCACCTGGTAGCCGTCCGCGGATGCCGTCACCGATTCGACGTTCGTGTGCGTCATGAGCGCCGGGCTGACGAGACGCGCGTAACGTTCCAGGAAGGCGACGACACCTGCCATGTCCATGTAGCCGTCAGGATCATCACCGTCATAGGCCAGGCCCGGCAGACGGGTCAGCCAGTTCGGCGTGAGAAGCCTGAGCGCCTCCCAGCGTCCGGTACGCCAGGATTGGCCCACCTCGCCGCGCTCGATGACCACGTGGTCGATTCCGAGCGCGGCGAGGCAGTGACTTGTCGCAAGACCGGTATGACCGGCGCCTATGACAACAGCGGTCGTGCGCATGGCGCGCTCAGGTCACCTCGACAGTGACGTTGGTCGGATTGGTGACGATGTCGAAGACCGCCGAGCGCTTCTGGGACTGGGCGACAAGAGACCGGATGTCTTCGGGCGAGGCATCGGCATCGATGTCATAGGTGACACGGATCTGGTTGAAGCCGTTCCTGACATCCGAATCGGCTCCCAGGATCCCCTGGATATCCATGTCGCCCTCGACCGTGGCCTTGACCGAGTTCAGCTGGATTTCCCGGTTCTGGGCCACGGCGGCCACGCCGGCGGTGAGGCAGCTTGCCAGTCCGACGAGAACGATCTCCACCGGTGTCGCTGCATTGTCTTCGGCTGCGAAGACGAGCGGGTGGTCGGCTTCGAAGTCGAACTCCGACTTGTGCTCGTGTTCGGCGCCAAGCCCATAGTAGCCCTTGACCGATGAGCGGGAGTGGGTGCCATGGACCCACTCGTTGGTGGCACGCCAGACAAACCGGCCGGCCTCCGGGGTTTCGGCAAGGGCGTTGCGGGCGCCGAGCAAAGCCTCGACGTTGACGCCGTTTTCTGCTGACTTGACCTGTACTTCAGTCATGACTGTCTCCTTTTCCGGGAACGGGGTTGGCAACGCAGGAGCGCGGCCTCCCGAACGGCACGAAAGGAGCCTGATGCGAACAGGGCACGCAGCAGCCGAGTGTGAAAAACCTGGAAATTCAAGACGGATTCATTCATCCGACGGCACTCCACTCTCAACTCCTACGCGCTCTGAAGAGCGCCGAGAGCGGTGTGACCGCATATCGGCTGACTCATCGATCAGGCATTGGCACCGTCAAGACGGTTGCCGCGGCTTCAAAGGGCCTGTCCCTCCACCGCTCTGGATGAGCGCGTCCTGTGTCGCAATACTGGAATCAGCACCGGGACATTGTCAAGCGATTCATTGCGGTGTCCCGTCGAGACGTCTGATACGGTTGCCGCGAATCACGGATATGGTGCCGGTTGCGGCAATGTCGTCGGCAAGAAGATTGGCCAGCAACCTGCCGTCCGCCGCACCGATGATGACCTCGGCTGTCTTGAAGGCACGGTATCCGTCACCACCGTCGGCAAGGAAGTCAGTGGTGGCAACCGTGTAGCGGGCCTGCGGATCGAGTGCCCTGCCACCGACATCGACCGATACGACGCGCGAGCCTGCGGGTTGCGATGGGTCATAGGCGAACGAGAGCCCGGAAACCTGCAGGAACTGACCGGAGCCCTCATCGATGGCCGAAACGGCATGTTCGAGAACACGCATGAGGGTGCGGCCGGAGAGGCCCAGGACCACAGCCCTGTTTCTGAACGGCAGTTCCCTCAGCACCATTTCACGCGTGACGGCCGTGCCGGGCGGATAGCGAGTGTCGCCCCGGATGCCACCGCCGTTGTGGAGCGCGACATCACTGCCCGTGGCGCGGCGCATGGCGTCCGTCAACAGGTTCCCGAATGCTGTCTCACGTGACCTGACATGGACCCTCCTCGTGTCGAGAGCGGTCGTCGTGTGTCCGATCACCTGGTCGAGAAAGGCGCCAAGTTCACCCTCGAATCCCTTGACCATGCTGGCGACTTTCGGATCGTTCCCGGCTCCCTTGGTGGCCACCAGGCGAATGTCCTCGAAGCGGATCACGCCGTCTTCCTCGACGACAAGATCGGCAACGGCGACATGTTGCCCCTGGGAGCCGGACTGCAGCATCGCCTGATTGCCGTCCCAATGGGCAACCAGCAGATGGTCGTGCCCGCCAAGCACGATGTCGATTGCGTCCGACGCCGACAGCAGGGCGTGGTCATCCGCGATGGCGAGATGCGTGAGGGCGATGACGATGTTCGCGCCATCCGCCTCGAGTGTTCCGGCCAGTTCGGTCCCGGTCGCAAGGAAGGAGGTGATGGACACGTCATCTCCGGGGTCCGAGATCCAGGCGGTGGATTCGGTGACCAGGCCAAGAACCCCGACGGCGAGGTTGCCTCGTTCCAGGATCGCCACAGGTTGCGTTCCGGACAGGGGGCGACCCTGACGGGTGACGTTGCCAGCCAGCCAGATCATGGAGGATTCGGCAAGACGCTCTTCGAGAACGTCGGTTCCGAAGTCGAATTCGTGGTTGCCCGTGACGCCGACGTCAAAACCGATGGCATCGGCCAGGACGATCATGTGTGCGCCCTCGTCAATGGCCGACAGCATCGACGGCGAGAGCATGTCGCCTCCGAAGGTGACGAGGGTTGCGCTTCCCATGGAAGCCGCGCGAGCCCTTTCCCGGGCCACCGCCGCGGCAATACGGGGCGCGGCGGTCATGTCGTCCCAGTCGTTCACATGGATGATGGTGAGCCGCTCCGCCGCATGAGCGGGTTGCATGGCCAGCAGGCCCAGGGCCAGAACCAGAGCCTGAGCAACCCGGCCGCGGTGCCGGCAGTCCGACCTCCCTCGCACCGCGGAACGGCTCCTGTCAGGAGATTTCATCGCGTCCCTTGTTCTGATCGACCGCAGGGTGACTCGCATCACTCCGCTACGCGATGGTTGCTTGCAGGTCAACCAGACAGGGCGCACACACGTTGCAGGGGCCCGGACAGCACCTCGCCGCCGTCACGCCCGGGACGCTGCTGACCGGGGCGAGAACGACCCTGTTGCGAAGGCTGCTGAGAGACCCGCTGAACCAGCCAAGCCGTCATGCAGTCAGGATGTGGCCGTTGGGAAGCTACGTCCTGCGCCGAAGTTTCGGACCGGGGAACGAACGAGCCAAGGGGGCCACCTGATCGCGGCTGAGCCCGATGTCGCGCAACTGCTCGTTGGAGAGGGTCTCGAGTTGCCGGCGGGTGTTCCGCACGTTCCAGGCGTGGCGAATGTAATCGAGAAGGCCTGACATCGAATGTTGTCCCGGTGATGGTTGTTGAGCCGACATCTCAGGTAGGTCGCCACGCACCTTGGCGCCAGCGCTGTTACGACACCGCGGTCATGCCGGCCTTGCATACCGGGACCGCCATCCGGGCGGTGCCATGCATTTGTCCATCAGCAGCCATGCACGAGACGCGCATCACTCCTTGCGGCGGACGAGAACGTCGACCGCCATGGCGCCGCGGGGGTGGACGATCAGCGGGTTGACGTCGAACTCTTCCAGACAGTCGCCTAGAGAGGCGGCGAGACGGGAAAGTCGCGACACGGCTTCCGCCAGGGCCGATCGGTCGAGAGGCGGCCGTCCGCGCACACCGTCAAGGACTGCCGAGACCTTCAGCTGGCCGATCAGTGCATCGGCTTCCTCGATGTCGACCGGCGGAACGAACATGATGGCATCGTCGAGAACCTCGACCAGAATGCCGCCTGCACCGATGGTCATGACCGGTCCGAACACCGGATCGGTGATCATGCCGACAATCATCTCGACGCCGTCAGGCGCGGTCTCCTGGACCAGGACCTCGGGGCCGAGAGCGGGGGACATGGTGCGCCAAGCCTCGCGGAGCGCATCATCGCTCGCAATCCCGGTCACCACCCCGCCGGCCTCCGTCTTGTGAGCGATCATGCGGTTTGCTGTCTTCAGGACAGCCGGACAGCCTGCATATTCCAGGGCCGGGCCGAGATCATCCTCGAGGTGGCATGTGCGTGTTCGCGGCACTTCGACGCCGAGAACTGCCAGGAGAGCGAGAAGATCCTCCGGTTGAGGCGGACCGGAGGCGAGTTGATGGCGCCAGCGCCCGGAAACATCCTGTGGCAGGGGAGATGCAGGCTTGCGGCGTGTGCGCCGTGCGGCGTGCCAGGTGATGAGGTGGCGGATGGCCCTGAGGCCCGTCAACGTGCCGCAGAGCACCGGGATGCCGGCCTTGCGCAGTCGCCGGGCTTCTTCGTCATCGATCGTCGACGTGATGTTCCCCATCATCATGCATGGTTTCGTCGACGTGCGGTGTGCCGTTTCCAGGGCCTGGCAGGACCGGGGAAGGAGTTCACGGCCGCTCACCATGTTGGTGGCGAACACCACCACACCGGCCTCATCGGCGTTGCCGAGAATGCTGGTGACCTGCGGCAGTGACTCGAAGCCGCTCTCGCCCCAGTAGTCGACCGGATTGTCGGGATCGAGGCCGGGATCGAGAACTCCGGCGAGCGCCTGGCGTGTGGCAGGAGAAAACGTGGCGAGAGGCACGTTCTCGCGCTCGGCAAGGTCGGTGATGAGCTGGCGTTCGCCTCCTGAATCCGTCTGCACGGCGACGGTGTCGACGGTTGGAACCCGACCGCAGGCGACGGCCTCCAGCGTGTCCATCATCTCGTCAAGCGTATCCACTGCAATGACGTTGTGGCGGCGAAAGACGGCATCGAGAATCCTCTCGTCACCAGCGAGGGCGCCGCTGTGAGTGAAGGCGAAGGCACGGGATGTCGCGGAACGGGCCAGCTTGAGAGCAACAAGAGGGATGCCCGCGGAATCGGCGGCCTCGATGGCAGCAATGAAGCGCTCGCCGTCACGCACGGTCTCCAGGATCATGGCAATGGCCGACGTGGCCTCCTCGGCGACGAGATGGTCGAGGTAGTCGGCGACGCCTGTCACAAGTTCGTTGCCTGCCGATACGCCTGTGGAAAAGTGCATGGAACGCTTGTTGGCGCCCAAGCCCGACCATGTCGAACCGCTGTGGGAGACAAGGCCGATGCGGCCTGGCTGGTCCAGTCCCGGAAGATCGGACAGCGAGAGACGGACGTCCGCCCTGGTGTTGAAGAGACCCATGCAGTTGGCGCCGCAGACCGCCATGCCCGCTTCCCTGGCAATGGCGGCTATCCGACCCGGCAGGGTCCGGCCACCGTCTTCCGCCGTGACGAGGCGGCCGAGCAGAACGGCACCCTTCACGCCTGCGGCAGCGGCATCCTCCATGGCCTCGGCGATCCTTGAATCCGACACCGCCATGATGGCGCAGTGAGGGGTTTCGGGAACGTCTTTCAGCGACGTATGACAGGGACGTCCCAGCACTTCGTCATAGCCCGGATTGATGGCAACGACGGTGCCCGTGAATCGTGGCCCTCCGGCATGTTCGATGATCCGCCGGCCGGCCGCGTTCTCTCTGGGGGTGGCTCCGACAACCGCCACTCTTTGCGGGTTCAGCAGAGCTTCGAGAGCCGTCATCCTCGACATTCCGGCAAAACACGGGCATGGAACGGTCTTGCAGTCCCGGGGTCAAGAGCGAATCAGGCATGACAGGCCGACTTATCCTGATCGGCACACCGATCGGCAATCTCGGTGACCTGTCGCCGCGCGCCCGGGATGCCCTGGGATCGCTCGACGCGCTCGCATGCGAGGATACACGCCGCACGCGCACGATCCTCGAGCGTTTCGAAATCGCCCGTCCACGCATCGTGTTTTCCTGTCACGAACACAACGAGGAACGTTCCGTCGCCCGCATGGAGCGGCTTCTCGACGAGGGGCTGACGGTCGGACTGGTGAGCGACGCCGGCATGCCGGGCATCAGTGATCCGGGCTATCTCGCGGTGCGGATGGCAACAGGGCGCGGCTACCCGGTCGAGGTCGTCCCTGGTCCCAGCGCCGTCATCACGGCCCTGGCGGTATCGGGCCTGCCCATGTCGAGTTTTTCGTTTCTCGGCTTTGCGCCCCGCAAGACGGTGCGGCGCCGCAGATTCCTCGAACCCCTGGCCGGGCTTGAATCGACGCTCGTCCTCTTCGAATCGCCCCGGCGTCTCGGCAGCCTGCTTGCCGACGCCCTGGCAGTGCTCGGCGACCGCCGCGCCTCGGTGTCGGTTGAACTCACCAAGATGTTCGAGGGAACCGAACGTGGATGGCTTGCCGATCTCGCCGATCACTTCGCCGGGACGGTTCCCAAGGGGGAAGTCACCGTTGTTATTGCCGGCAACAACGGGAAGTTCATCCGCAGAGAAGGGGATCAGGGACAGGGATAGGTATAGCGGCGGTGGATTTCCTCGATGGCCTCGACCAGTTCTTCGGGCAGTTCGACATCGACACTGGCGAGGTCGCCTGCGAGCTGCTCCTCGTTCATCGCACCGATGATGGTCGAGGTCGTGAAAGGCTGCCGGTTGACCCAGGCCAGCGCCATGATGCCGGGATCGAGGCCGAAGCGGCGCGCCAGGTCGACGTAGGCCCGTATCGCCGGCTCGGAATTGGGCGGTCCGAGATAGCGCCGGTTCGACGGATACATGGTCATGCGGGCGCCGGCCGGCCGGGCGCCATTGAGGTACTTGCCCGAGAGAGCTCCGGCCGCCATGGGTGCGTAGGCAAGGAGCCCGACCTGTTCAAATCGTGTGACTTCGGCGCACCCGGCCTCGAATGACCTGTTGAGCAGGCTGTAGGGATTCTGGTTTGACACGATGCGCGGCAGGCCCAGGGTCTCGGAGAGATGGAGGAAGCGCATGGTACCCCAGGGGGTTTCGTTGGAGACGCCGATGAAGCGCACCTTTCCGGCCTTCACGATACCGTCGAGGGCCTCGAGGGTTTCCTCAAGGGGTGTCGAGTCATCGGTTTCGGGATAGTGGTATCCCAGGCGTCCGAAGGTGCTGGTGGGCCTCTCCGGCCAGTGAAGCTGGTAGAGATCGACGTAATCGGTCTGCAGGCGCCGAAGACTGGCATCGATGGCCCGCTCGACATGCCATCTGGTAAAGCGCGGCTTGCCGTCACGGATGTATGTGAAGTGATCGCCCGGTCCGGCAATCTTCGTGGCGAGGATCACCCGGTCGCGGTTGGCCCGGCTGTTCAGCCAGGTACCGATGACCTCTTCGCTTCTGCCGTAGTGTGCGGCGCTTGATGGCACCGCGTACATTTCGGCGGTATCGATGAAATTCACACCGTGTTCGAAGGCCTGGTCCATCTGCCGGTGACCCTCGGCCTCGGTGCTGTTGCTTCCCCAGTTCATGCTGCCGAGACACAATAGAGAGACCTCGACTCCGGTACGTCCAAGTTGCCGATACTTCATGCTGACCAGACTTCCCTACCTTGATGCGGGCGCCATCATGGACCGGGCCTCCCGCACCGTCCACCACCGCTGCGGAACAGGGAGGCCAACCAAGGAAATGGCCACGGTGTTGCACGTCGGTATCCGTGAGGACGGGAATGCGCCA
>JAJEBJ010000045.1 GCA_022822575.1 Alphaproteobacteria bacterium
AGCGGAACGTCGCTACCTCCCGTCTCACATGCTTGGCACCGTTCGCCTCCAGGCCTGGATCTTCTGGGGTGCCTACCTTTCCCTGGGGGTCGTCTCGATCTGGCTGGAGAGCTGGTTCGCCGTCCTCTACTGGCTTCTCCCGCGTCTCGTGGCGGAACCGGTCGAACGGATCATTCGGCTCTCCGAGCACACGGCCTGTTCGCACAGTCCCGACATGCTCGAAAACTCCCGCACGATTCTGACATGGCGTCCAGTGCGGTGGCTGTCATGGAACATGCCCTTCCATACCGCCCATCACGCCGTCCCCCTGGTCCCGTTTCATGCCCTCCCGAAGCTCAACTCCCTGCTGGCCAACCATCTGTGCGAAGTTCGCCAGGGCTACGTTGCTGCGGTCGCATTCCAGCTTTCCCGAGCCCGTCGCTTGCAGCCGACACAGGCGTGACGGATTGTCGCGCCATGTCTGACAATTGGCACGACGTTCTGGCCGCCGATGACCTTGATCCGGAACTGCCGGAGCCAGTCAAGGCAGCGGGACGAGCCATCGCGCTCTTCGTGGTCGAAGACAGGATCTATGCCACAGACTGCTACTGTTCCCACATGCGTGCCAGGCTGACAGACGGGTATGTCGAAGGTGACACCGTCGAGTGCCCACTCCATCAGTCGCGGTTTCACATTCCCACCGGCCGTGTCCTCAGTTCTCCCGCCACCAGGGACATTCGCACCTTCGAGACTAAGGTTGACGCGGGGCGAATCCTGGTCCGTGTGCCGAACCGGCGATCCGCGTGATTGATCCCGCCGGTCGAGGTCTCCCCCCTTGAATTGAATTCTGCGTTGCTGCGGCCCGTGCCCTGGGAGATGCGAAGGGACGCACGGCGGCTCTCTCTGCAAATTCGGCCGGCGCCGCGTCAGAGGCCGGGCTCGACAGTGCCTGGCGTACACGCGCCTCATCCGGCGCGGCGAATTGCTGTCTTCCCCGTCAGACGATTCTGCTATGTTTGCCGACCGTCGGGGACAAGGAGAAAGCCGTGATACTCGATGACAAGCTGCGGTCGGGCGACCCGATCATTCTCGATGGCGCCACGGGCACGGAAATCGCCCGGCTGGGTGGCGCCATGAACAGTGCCGCCTGGTGCGGCGTCGCCAACAAGACCCACCCCGATATCGTCAGAGGGGTCCACGAGGCCTACATCAAGGCGGGATGTGATGTGGTGATCACCAACACCTTCGGCACCTGCCGTCATGTGCTGGCCGGAGCCGGACTGGCGGACGAGGCCGTGGCTATCAACCGGCGCGCTGTCGAACTGGCGCGCGAAGCTATCGAGTCCGTGGGACCATCGAGGCCCGTTGCCGTGGGCGGCTCGATGTCGACCATGTATGCCTGGAAGGAGGGTACCCTCAATGCGGATCCCGCCTATCTGCCGGACCGGGAGACGGAAACCGGCAACTTCGTCGAGATGGCCGAGACACTCGCCGAGGCCGGCGTGGACGTTCTTGTCCTGGAAATGATGCTGGATACCGACAGCGCCGGTCGCTGTCTCGAGGCTGCCGTCGCAACGGGACTGCCGGTCTGGGTGGGGATCAGCTGCATCGACGATGATGACGGCAATCTTGTGGGCTGGGACAACATCCAGTCCAGAGAGAAGGCGGAACCTCCGGCTCTCGGAGAGATCATCGACGCACTCATGGAAAAGGGCGGTGATGTCTACGGGATCATGCATTCCACGGCGGAAGTCACCGGCCCGGCACTCGAGTGCCTTGCCAGCCGCTGGCAGGGACCGGTCATGGCCTATCCCGAAACCCTCCAGACCTTCAACCGGCGAACACATCGTACCACGGCATCCATGACCCCCGAAGAGTTTGCCCGGTCCTGTCTTGTGTGGGTTGACAGCGGCGTCAACATCATCGGCGGTTGCTGCGGCACCACGATCGACCATATCCGTGCCCTCGTCCGCCACATGGAGGCCAGGGCCTCAGGATAGGCTTGCCGACCGATTCCGCAGCGACTTTCCCCACCCACCGGCGCGTCAAGAGGGCGATGGACAGCCGTTCTGACGAGTTCCTTGCGCTGGCCCTCGCTCACGACACCAACCGGTTGATACTTGAACGTCTTCCAGCGCTTGGCGTGAACCAGGCGTGGCTGGTGGCGGGCTGCCTCTTCGGACCGGTATGGAATGCCCTTTCGGGCCAGCCTTCAGGGG
The DNA here is from genome assembly GCA_022822575.1 of Alphaproteobacteria bacterium. Classification (GTDB taxonomy): domain Bacteria; phylum Pseudomonadota; class Alphaproteobacteria; order SP197; family SP197; genus SP197. The sequence goes on from JAJEBJ010000045.1 coordinate 2,199, forward strand.
CCGGCATCCGTGACTACGATATCTTCTACTGGGATCCCGACACGTCCTGGGAAGCCGAGGATGCCGTGATTCGACGGGCCGACGACCTCTTTGCCGATCTCGGCATCGTGCACCAGGTACGCAACCAGGCCCGCGTTCCCCTCTGGTTCGAGCAGCGTTTCGGCGAGCCCTGGCCGACAACGTGCAGGAGTGCGGATAGCATCGGCCGATTTGTCGTTTCCTGCACCTGCGTCGGGATGCGCCCGCGGGATGACGGGGACGTCGAACTCCATGCTCCCAAGGGACTCCACGATCTTCTCTCGGGAATCCTGCGCCCCAACCCGGACAACCCCACTCCCCATCTTTTCGGCACAAAGTGCCAGAGCTACCTGGAACGCTG
>JAJEBJ010000258.1 GCA_022822575.1 Alphaproteobacteria bacterium
CGTCGCAACGCATGATGCCGCCGAAGATGTTGACAAGGATGGCACGAACGTTGGCGTCCGAGACGATGACCCTGAAGGCAGCCGCCACCTGGTCTCTCGTGGCGCCGCCACCGACATCCAGGAAATTGGCCGGTTCGCCGCCGGCGAGCTTGCAGATGTCCATCGTCGCCATGGCAAGGCCGGCGCCGTTCACCATGCAGCCGATGGTGCCATCGAGCTTGACGTAGTTGAGGCCGATGGCATTAGCCTCCCGCTCGGCCGGATCCTCCTGGTCGGGATCCCGCATGGCGACGAGATCGGGGTGCCGGAAGAGGGCGTTGTCGTCGATGTTGACCTTGCAGTCGAGAACGACGAGGTCGTTCGATGCGGTGACAACGAGAGGATTGATCTCGAGCAGACTGGCATCAGACTCCTGGAACACCTCCACCATCGAGCGGAGAAGGGCGGATGCCTGACTTGCGGCATCGCCATCGAGACCCAGGGCAGCGGCGAGGCGGCGGCCATGAAAGGGCTGAAGGCCGGAGGCGGGATCAATGGCGAGAGTGACAATCCGTTCAGGCGTTCTGGCGGCGACCTCCTCGATATCCATGCCACCATCGAGCGAAGCGATGATGGCCATGGAGGCGGTGCCGCGATCGACGAGAAGCGCAAGGTAGAGTTCGGCAGCGATCGAAAGTCCTTCCTCGATGTAAACGAGGTTGACCGGGTTGCCTTCGGGGCCTGTCTGGTGGGTGACGAGTCGGCTGCCGATCATGGCGTCTGCCGCCTCCCTCACCTCGTTCAGGCCGCGACAGACACGGATTCCGCCGGCCTTTCCGCGGCCACCGGCGTGCACCTGGGCCTTGACCACCCAAAGATCTCCGCCGAGTTCGCGTGCCGCGGCAATTGCTTCGTCAGCGTTCGCGGCAGCCTGGCCACGGGGAACGGGAACGCCTCTGGCGGACAACAGGGCCTTGGCCTGGTATTCGTGAAGATTCACGTCACTATCCGGTTCATGGACCCTCCGGCCTCACTCTACCCGCCACCCGGAAAATGACAACCGCTGTCACCGGTTGAACGCTCATACGCTGATGTCGCCGGCATAGATTCCGCAACCGAAGACGAAGCCGTCGTGGCGTACCACCCAGGACGACTTCGGCGCAGGTTTCCCGGCGAACGGGTCGAAGGATATGTAGTCGATCCACACTCCGTCGGGCGTCGCCCGCTGCAGCATCTCGCGGACATATCTCACGCCATCAGGGTCACGCGCATTGAGGGCGTTCATGCCCACGAGGCGGGGATCGAGGCCGTTCGCGGCGACCGATCCGATCCTGTCGACGACAAAGACGTAGAGGTCGTGGTGAATGTAGGAGGGATCCCTGGAGATCGCGTAGAAGGCCCTGAGACCGATGGCGTCATAGAGCTCGATGGCGCGTCGAACGAGTTCCTGGGCTTCGCGGGCGGTCCCCCGTTCCTCGGCCTGAACACCTCCCGGCGCCAGGACCAGAAGCACCGCGACCAGTCCCCGCAAGGCCCACGGCCGCACGCTGGTCCATGCCGCCGTCACGACTCCCCGGCCGCCGAGACGACGGATTCAAGCGCTTCCATCAGTGTCCTCACCGCCGCTACCGAGTGATCGAACATCGCCTGTTCAGCGTCATCGAGACGGATTTCGACAATGCGCTCGACGCCGCCCTTTCCGATGACCACCGGAACACCGACGTAGAGACCGTCGACTCCATATTCGCCGTTGAGGCGCGCCGCTGCCGGAAGGACGCGCTTCTTGTCCTTAAGGTAGGACTCGGCCATGGCGATGGCCGAAGACGCCGGAGCATAGAAGGCAGATCCGGTCTTCAAATGGCGGATGATCTCGGCGCCACCGTCACGGGTGCGCTGAACGATGGCATCAAGCCTCTCCTGGGAAAGCCAGCCCATGGAGACGAGGTCGGGCAGCGGGATACCGGCAACGGTCGCGTACCTCACCAGGGGCACCATGGTGTCACCGTGGCCGCCGAGGACGAGGGCGCTGACGTCTTCGACCGAGACATCCATCTCCTCTGCAAGGAACGCCCTGAACCGTGCCGAATCGAGAACGCCCGCCATGCCGACAACACGGCTGGCAGGAAGTCCCGATTCACGTTGCAGGTGCCACACCATCACGTCGAGAGGGTTGGTGATGCAGATGACGAAGGCGTCGGGAGCATGGCGGGCGATCCCCTCACCCACCTTCGAGATGACGCCTGCATTGATGCCGATGAGGTCGTCACGGCTCATGCCGGGCTTGCGTGCGACACCTGCCGTCACGATGACGACATCGGCGCCCTCGATGGCGGCATAGCCGTTGTCGCCGCTGATCAAGGCATCGAATCCCTCGATCGTGCCCGACTGTGCGATATCGAGCGCCTTTCCCTGGGGCACGCCCTCGACGATATCGACGAGGACGACATCGCCGAGCTCCTTCAGCCCGGCAAGGTGGGCCAGTGTGCCACCGATCTGGCCGGCCCCGACGAGGGCCAATTTCCTGCGAGACACCCGATCTCTCCCATGAATGACACCGGCCCGGACCATACCACGCCCCCCACACGCACGCACATATGCCTGAGCTTCCCTTGACCGGTTGCATGCCTCAGAAACCAGGGTCGTGCGCGCACCTGACACTCGTCCTGTGGGAACGGAGATTCCATCCTGTCAATGAGCGATCTTGGGTCGTGGCGTATCTGGCCATATGGTTGGCCAGAATTCACCGGATCGGGGTGGGAACGCCATGTATGTCGTCAACGTCCGTCAGGCCAAAACAGAGTTTTCCAGACTGCTGGCGCGGGTGGAAGCGGGAGAGGATGTCGTCATCGCGCGCCGCGGCGAGCCGGTTGCGCGCCTGATTGCGTACAAGGCCCGGGTCCAGCGTCACCCCGATATCCTCAAGGGAAAGATCCAGGTTTCCGACAGCTTCTTCGACCCGCTGCCGGACGAAGAGTTGGTCGACTGGGAAGGCCGGTAGAAGTGCAGGTACTGCTGGACACGCATGCGTTTCTCTGGAGGATCGCCGACAGTGTTCACCTCTCGAGACCGACACGCAGCGGGACCGGAACTGGACAGGCGGAGATGGAGGGGTCAGTCTTGGGAGTGCCGGATCGGGAGGCTACCCCTTGACGGATCTTGTGCAGTATCTGGAAGTGCAGCGGCTGCTCGATGAAGTGGAGGATGTCGCTGACGAGCTCGCCGAGAACGAGCGGGACATGGTCGACTGGCTGCGGCGGTCCTGTGAGGATCCGTCACACAATGAGGCCCAGGCCGTGCGTCTCCTTGAGACGATCCTGCGCAATGTCCGGATCCGCCGGGGCTATGACATGGACGCCAGCGAACATACCCCACGAAAGATCGATCTCGGCCACAAGGTTCACTGACCGGTATCAGCCACCCTTGAGCGGCGGCATGAGCGCCAGATTGTCACCGTCACCGAGTTGCCGCGTGGCACGCTCGGCCGTCGGCACGGCCATGCCGTTCAGCGTCACCAGGTAGCTCCCGTCGGGAAATCCCAGCCTCTTCATGACATCGGTGATGGTGGAACCCCGCGGCACATCGATCTCCGCGCGGTTCTTCGCGGGCCCGGGCGGCAGGTACTTGCCGAGCAGGCCCGCGGTTCTCACGAGAATCTTCATGCAGCGCGGCGTGACGCGTCCTGGGCCGTGGCAAGATAGGCCGACATGATCTGGTGGGGGTCAGCCATCAGGACATCCTTCCACTTTCCAAGCGGCGTCTTCGTCTGGATGAGACCACGCAGCACACCGACGTGCTGTGTGAGGCCCAGCGCCAGGCAGCCCACCAGAACATCATCACGGAAATTGAGCCTCAGGTACCTGTAGGCCCGGGCATCGACGGCAGTCGCGACGTCACCACCATCGACACCGTCCCACAGACCATAGGATGTGGAGATGAGGCCGAGCGTGTTGAGCGTGTTCATGACCAGGCTGCCACGATAGGCCGTTTTCCTGCCGGCCATGTTCAGCGCCGCAATGCGCCCGTGTTCGCTGGCTGTGGGCTGGATGGCATGGACATCATGACCGCCGGTCATGAAGTCAAATCCCGCCGCAACGTCTCCCGCGGCGTAGATGCCGGGAACGCTGGTCTCCAGGTGTTCGTCGACCACGACGCCGATATCGGTCTCGATTCCGCTGCCTTCCAGGAACCCGATGTTCGATGCAACGCCCGTGGCGCACACCACAAGATCCGCGTTGAGCGGCGCCTTGCCTTCGAGATCAAGGCTGAGCGTGCCGTCGCTGTTCCGGGAGACACCGTTCACCCGGGTCGACACGTGAACGTCGACACCCTTCTCGCGGCACCACGCGGCGATCATGTCGCCTCCGGTCCGGTCCATCATGCGGGCGACCATGCGATCGGCCATCTCGATGACGGTGAGATTGACCTGGCGCGCCACCAGGGCCTCGAGAATGATGCATCCGATGAAACCCGCCCCCATCAGCACGACATTGTCGCCGGGTTTCGTGTGCTCCATGATCCGGCGGGCATCGGCCAGGGTCCAGCAGGACATCACCTTCTCCAGGTCCATGCCCGGAATGGGCGGCCGGATGGGGCTCGCTCCGGTGGCGAGAAGCAGCCTGTCAAATGCAAGGCTGCCACCACCGGCAAGGGAGAGGGATTTGGCTGCCGTGTCGATGGCCGTTACGGAGTCGTGCTTCACGCTGACGCCGAGATCTCCATAGTGGCCGTCCGTGTGGCGCAGGCACGTCCCTTCCTCGTCGATGTCCTCGGCCAGGAGATAGGGAATTGCCATCCTGGAGTAGGGCGGCTCCGGTTCGTCCGACAACACCGTGATGCGGCCACCGTGCCCCATGCGGGCCAGAGTTTCCGACGCGATCACGCCGGCGGGGCCGGCGCCAACAATGACATGGTTCATGGTTGTCCCCTCCACGAAGGACGGGATTCCGGCCATGAGGCCGGAATCCCTGATACACACATCCGGCGCCTGACGCCCCTTGACGTCGAGCGGATCAAAGACCGAGGCGCGCCAGGGTCTCGTTGGTCGGCTGACCGTTCTCCGTCCAGCCACGCAGGCTGTAGTACTCGGGCAGCATCTTCGAGAGTTCGCTGACCTTGCCCTTGGCGCTTCCCGACGGAACCGGCTCGTTCAGCATGCGCGGTGGCAGGGTGTCATCGGCAGCCGTCAATCCGGCGGCCATGTTGAACATGCGCTCGAGAGTCCATGTCCTCTCACCCGATTCGATGCACCGCTCCAGGGTCCATTCCCCCGGAAGAGCCGCGTCAAGCTGGGCAACGAAGTCCTCCGGACCCCAGCCAGCAGTGGTGAAGAGGCAGAGACCGGTGGAATCGATCATCGAGACCATGTCCTGACTCTCCTTGACCGGAGCCGCCTTGCCGTTGCCGGAAATGTCTTCCATGTCGGGGCCGAAGACATCGTGCTTGAGATGACAGGCACCGCGGTTGGAGGTGGCGTAGCCCAGCCCCATGCCCTGCAGGGCCCTGCTGTCGTAGCCGGCGAACTCCTGGCCCTTCACGCCCATGAAGAGCTCCGGGTGACCGTACTTCTCGCACAGTCGCTTGGACCCCAGGGCCAGTTCCTTGCCGAAACCTTCGCCCTTGCCGGTCTTCTCCGCCATGACGGCCAGCCCCTCGGAACTGCCGAAGCTGAGGTCGATGCCGTCGGTGTCGTCCTTCGTGAGGACTCCCATCTCGAAGAGTTCCATCGCCGCCGCCAGGGTCACGCCGAACGAGATCGGGTCCATGCCGTGCTCGTTCATCATGTAGTTGGCGAAGGTGAGGGAGTCGAGGTCGTCCACGCCGACCACCGGACCAAAGGCATAGGCCGTCTCGTACTCCAGGCCACCCGAGGCATGCCGGTACTCAGGCCGGTTGACGATGGTGAAGTGTTCCGGATCGATATGAGCGATCCTGCCGCAGGCGATGGTGCACCCGAAACACGCCTTGTTGGTGATGAGATTGGTGTGGCCATTGGCATTCGGCGCGGTCGTTGCCCCGGGGTTGACCTTGTCGATGCCTTCGAACTGGACCTCGCGGAAGTTCCTGGTGGGCAGTCCGCCCCACTCCTGCATCATGTCGATCATGGGATGGGTGCCACCCTCGGTGAGCTCCTCGCGGCCGTCACTGGCAGCCAGCTTGGCGTGGGTGTCCTTCACCACTTCCATGAACTTCGCCGGATCGTCCACCGTGACGCCCCTGGTGCCATAGGCTGCCACCGCCTTGAGGTTCTTCGATCCCATGACGGCGCCGACGCCGCAGCGTCCGGCGGCGCGGTGGAGGTCGTTGACCACACAGGCGTAGAGAACGCCGTTCTCCCCGGCCTCACCGATCGAGGCGACCTTGAGCTGGGGATTCTGGTGACGGGACTTGATCCACTCCTCGGTATGCCAGACGCCGGTTCCCCAGATCTCGTCCGCCGGCAGGATCTCGACGGAATCGTCATCTATATGGAGATAGACCGGCTTGTCGGCCTTCCCTTCGATGAGCAGCAGATCGTAGCCGGCATACTTGAGGAAGGCGCCGAACTTGCCGCCGGAGTTGGAATCGCCGATGGCGCCGGTGAGCGGACTCTTGCAGAGCACCGCATAGCGGCCACTCGTCGAGGCCATCGTTCCGTTGAGCGGTCCGGTGGCGAAGATGAGGACATTGTCCGGCCCCATCGGATCGCACTTGGGATCCACGTTTTCGTAGAGGTACTTCGTTCCAAGTCCGCGCTCGCCGATATAGGCGTTGGCCCATTCCATGTTCAATGGTTCGGCTTCAGCGGTTCCCTTGGTGAGATTGACACGCAGGATCTGGCCTTGCCAGGACATCGTCGTTTCTCCCCGGAGCTGTCGTCAGGCCTTGGCCGACTGATTGGTGTCCACGTGTCCGGCCCATCGCCGCATGCGATCAAGACCGGTCCACGACGAATCCACATAGACGATCGCGTCGGTGGGACATGCCTCGGCACACTTGGGATCGCCGTGGCACAGGTCGCACTTGATGACCTTGCCTGTGTCGGGATTGTAGTTCACCGTCCCGAAGGGGCAGGCAATCGTGCATACCTTGCACCCCACACAGACATCGTCCTTGACCTCGACCGCTCCCGTCGCCGGGTTGCGGACCAGCGCTTCCACCGGACAGGCATGCACGCACCATGCCTCCGCGCACTGTGTGCAGGTATAGGGAACGGCACGCTTGCCGTGTTCGAATTCAAAGATCTTGATCCTGGAGCGGGCCGGATTGAACGAGCCTTCATGCTCGAACGAACAGGCCATTTCGCATTGCAGGCAACTCGTGCACTTGTCAGGATCAATCAGAAGCGATTTCTGCATACCCCAGCACCTCTCCTCAGCCGTGCCTTCGCCGCACACAATGTGGCAGAGGCGGGGAGAGCGGCGGCCTCCCTCGCGTCCATCGAGCATACTAGACATGTT
>JAJEBJ010000455.1 GCA_022822575.1 Alphaproteobacteria bacterium
GGTCGAGGTGGTGCCCGGTGTTTCCTCTCTCATGGCCTGCCCGGCGGCCGCAGGCCTGCCGTTAGCGGCGCGCAACGATGCGCTGCTGGTCTGTCCGGGCACCCTCACCGAGGCCGCGATGACGGAACGCCTCGCCTTTGCCGACTCTGTCGCCATCATCAAGGTGGGGCGCCATCTGGCCAGGATCAGGCGCGTACTCGATGCGGCGGGCCTGCTGGAGCATGCCTGGTATGTGGCCCATGCCACCATGGGACGCCAGGTCGTGATGCCCCTGGCAGCCGTCACCGACACCACCGGACCCTACTTTTCCATGATTCTTGTTCATCGCCGCGGCGAGGCATGGCGATGACCCTTCCCACCGGGGCCGCGGTGATCTGCCTTGCCGCCTCGGGGCTGCCGACGGCGAGACGGATTGCTGGAAGTCTGCCTGGCGCCCGCGTGCACGGCCTCGCGCACCGGGTGGGGGATGCCGATGTCGCATTCATGGCGACAGTTGACCATGTGGCGGGACTCTTCGCTGCCGGTGTGCCCGTCATCGGCGTCTGCGCCACCGGCATCCTGATTCGCGCGGTGGCGCCCCTTCTCGCCGACAAGACGAACGAGCCCCCCTTGCTGGCCGTGACGGAAGACGGAACATCCGTCATCCCGCTTCTCGGTGGCCACCGGGGCGCCAACCGGCTGGCGCGCCACTGCGCAGCGGTGATGGGCGGCCATGCGGTGACGACCACACTGAGCGACGTGCGCTTTCCCCGCGCTCTCGACGAGATGCCACGCGGCTGGCGTCTTGCCGCCGCCTCCCGAACGGCGCCGGTGATGGCCGCCGTCGCCGCCGGCGAGACGGTCCGCCTCAGCGTGGAGGCGGGCGATGGAACCTGGCTTGGCGAGACGGGCCTCGTCGCCTCCGACGACGGGCGTTTCGAGGTGTGCGTGACCGACCGGGCCGACCGGCCGGCCGATCTCGTGATGCACCCCCCGGTCCTTGCCGTCGGCGCCGGCTGCGAGCGCGGTTGTGACGCCGGGGAACTGGTGTCGCTCGTGCTCGAGACCCTGGCCGCAGCGGGCCTGGCGCGGCAGGCCGTCGCCTGCGTCGCCAGTCTGGATCTCAAGTCCGATGAGCCGGCGATGCTGGCGCTGGCCGAGCACCTCGACGTGCCGCTGGTGGTGTTTCCTCCCGAACGTCTCGAGGAAGAGCTGCCACGCCTTTGCCATCCATCGGACATCGTCCATGCCGTCACCGGCTGCCACGGCGTGGCGGAAGGCGCCGCCCTGGCGGTGGCCGGAGAGGCAGGCGATCTCGTGGTAGCAAAGACCAGGTCGCGCCGGGCCACCTGCGCCATCGCCCGGTCACCGGTCGCCATTGAAGCCGATGCGATCGGGGCGACGCCGGGCCATCTCGCGATTGTCGGCCTGGGGCCGGGCGCAGACCATCTGAGGACCCTGCAAGCAAGCCGGGCCATCGGCGAGGCAAGCGACGTGGTGGGCTATGGCGCCTACCTTGATCTCATACCCGCTCTGGTGCGTTCCAAGACCTGTCATGCCTTCGGCCTTGGAGAGGAGACCGAACGCTGCCGGCATGCCCTCGATCTCGCCGCTGCCGGCAGGAAGGTGGTCCTGGTCAGTTCCGGCGATCCGGGAATCTACGCCATGGCAAGCCTGGTGCACGAACTCGTCGACGGCTCCACCCGGTGGCGCAGTGTCGGGATCAGCGTCATTCCAGGCATCTCCGCGGTGCAGCTCGCGGCTGCCGAATCAGGGGCCCCCATCGGCCACGATTTCTGTGCCATCTCCCTTTCGGATCTCCTGACACCACGCGACACCGTGCTCTCCCGCGTGCGCGCAGCCGCCGAGGGTGACTTTGTGGTCGCCTTCTACAATCCGGTGTCCGGACGCCGGCGTCTTCTCCTCGGCCTCGCACGCGACATACTCCTCGAACATCGCGATCCCGCCACGCCGGTGGTCATCGGCCGATTGTTGGGGCGCGATGGACGTTCGCTGGCCCACACGACACTGGCCTCCCTGGATGCCGGCGCGGTCGACATGCTGAGTCTCGTCATCGTCGGTTCGTCCCAAACCAGGCGCTACCGCCACCGGGGGCGCACCATGGTCTATACGCCGCGTGGATACGACGCCTCATGACCGTTCACTTCATCGGCGCCGGGCCGGGAGCGGCGGATCTCGTCACCGTGCGCGGTCTGAGGCTGATCCGTTCATCGCCGCTGGTGCTCTATGCCGGCTCCCTGGTGCCCCGCGAGCTGGTGGCCGAAGCGGCGGACGATGCCCGCATCATCGATACCGCCCCGCTTCATCTCGACGAGATCATCGACCTCATGGCCGCCGCCAGCGACGCCGGTGAGGATGTCGCCCGCCTGCAGTCCGGCGATCCCTCGGTCTATGGCGCCATCGCCGAGCAGATACGCCGCCTTGATGCCCTCGGCATCGCCTGGGATATCACGCCAGGCGTTCCCTCGTTTGCTGCTGCTGCTGCCGCCATCGGCCGGGAACTCACCTTGCCGGAGGTCTCGCAGACGGTCATCCTCACGCGGACCGCCGTGCGGGCGAGCGCCATGCCGGAAGGGGAGAACCTTGCCGACCTCGCCCGTTCCGGGGCCACTCTCGCGATTCATCTTTCGATCAACAATCTCGCACGCGTGGTGCGCACGCTGGTTCCGGTCTGCGGGGGCGACTGTCCAGTGGCTGTCGCATTCCGTGTCGGCTGGCCCGACGAGTTGCTGATCCACGGCACGCTCAATGACATCCGCGACAAGGTCAAGCAGGCCCGGATCACGCGCACGGCGCTCATTCTCGTCGGGCGCGTCCTCGAAGGAAGCGACTTCCGTTCAAGCTTGCTCTACGACGAGACCCACCACCACGTGCTGCGGCCCCGGCGCTGAACGATGGCGCCGTTTTCAGAGGTGTGGCTCAAAGGGGGCTCGTTTGAAGCGTGCGCTGCGTCGCTTGCCTGGTCAGGCTTCCCCTTGATGTCCAGCACATTGGTGCCGGCTGTGACTCCGATGCTCGCGTGACGTCGTGTTCAAGCGCGCACGATGAGGGTTTGGGGCGAGCGCGTGGTGAGAATCTCACAACCCTTCTCCGTCAGGACCGCGGAGTTGGAGATGAAGTAGTCGACGCAGTCCGTGTCGGTAAACCACGAATGAAGGTGAAACGACATGCCCTGCTTCATTTCCAGATCTGAATCGGGTGCAAGACTCGTGACCATGGAGCCTCCGGTCCAGCTCGGTGGGAAGCCGATCCCCGTCAGGTAGCCGCAGTGATGCCGCTCGTAGCCTTCGAGCCCCCGGCTTCTTGCGACTTCCCGCCAGGCAGCATAGGCGTCCCTGGCCCGTGCGCCCGGCACGATTGCGGCAACGATCGCCTCCATGGCGTCGATGGCCATCTCGACGGAGCGTTCAACGTCGGCAGGGGCGCTTCCCACGTAGACCAGTCGGCCCATGGGCGCCTGGTACTTGCGGCAGGCTGCACCGATCTCCAGGAACACGGCATCGCCGTTGCGAAACGTCTCGCCTCGCCACGTGGTGTGCTCCTCGCCGAGCCTGGAGGTCGGCCTGATGAACGGTCCGAAACCGGGATACTCGCTGCCCGCCAGACACAGGGCGCGCTGGCATTCGCCAGCGACTTCATGATCACTGGCGCCGTGGCGAATGGCGTCGATGGCCGCCAGCGTTCCGGCATCCGCCGCCTCGGCGGCTCGACGCGTGTAGGAAACTTCGAGCGGTGACTTGACGATCCGCAAGGTATCGATGATGCCCGAGCCGTCGCTCCATGCGGCCGCCGGAGCGCCGGCCTTGATGCGGCTTGCCGTATGCGGTGTGAGAAAGAGGGAGCGCTCCTCGAGTGCGACCCGGCCATCGCGAATTCCGAGAAGGCTCATCGCCTTGAGCACATGGTCCGCCGGCTCCTCGCCATCGGAGTGACCGTCGAACGCGGCGTTGGCGACCTGGTTTGTGACCGTGATCTGCTCCATGGCCCGGGCGACAAGGCGCATCTCACCGTCGCGCGGCACGACGAGGACGTGTGTTGCGAAGAATCCCCAGTGATCGAGACCGGTGAGGTAGTAGATGTTCTCCGGACTGGCGACGAGTATGCCGTCAAGATCACGCCCCGCCATTGTGTCGCGGAGCCTGTCAAGCCGTTGATCGAGTTCCTGGCGTGGAAAGGGCTCGTGAGCGGTCATCATGCCGGCCTCCCGTGGATTGCTGGCCTGTCAGGTGATGACGCGGATGGCGCGTTCGACATCACAAAGGCGCTCGCCTCCGCCAGCGGTGACGACAAAGGACTCGGAAATCGCGGCGCCGTAGCGTTCCAGCCACACGCCCGACTGGAAGTGGAAGCACATGCCGGCCTCGAGGACGGTGTTGTCGCCGGGACGCAGGCTGGCGGTTCGTTCTCCCCAGTCGGGCGGAAAGCCGAGGCCGATTGAATAGCCCACGCGACTCTCCTTGCGGTAGCCGTGGCGGTTCAGCACGCCCTGCCAGACGGCCTCCACATCGGCGCATGTTGCACCGGGCCGGGCGGCCTCCAGCGCCGCGTTGCCACCGTCCACAATCGCTTCCGCAAGCCTGGCGACGTCACGCGGTGGCGTGCCGATATGCGCCGTCCGGGTCAGCGGCGCATGGTAATGGCGGCGGGCCGCAGCCAGCTCCATGACCACAAGCCCTTCATCGGGCAGGGCGTCGGATGTCCAGGTAAGGTGCGGGGTTGCCGTGCCTTCCCCAACCTGGATCAAAGGGCAGAGGCTGGTGTAGTCGCCGTGCCTTCCGTCGAGACCGCTGATCTGCGCGTGATAGACATCCGCGATAATGTCCATCTGCCGCACGCCCGGGCGAAGGCGCTCCAGCGCTCTTTCCATGACCCTTGTCGCAATTCTGCCGGCCTCGCGCATGTACGACAGTTCCGCAGGCGACTTGACCAGTCGCGCCCAGTTCACCAGTTCGCGGTTGTCGGCGATCCGGGCGCCGTCCAGTCCGTCGACGAGGTGCCGGTGGGCTCTTGCCGTGTAATAGTGGGCGTCCAGTTCGACGCCAATGCGTGCCGAACTCCAGCCGCGCTGCCTGATCAGTTCGCACAGCTCGTCAAAGGGATGGCGGTCCGGGTGGTGAACCAGGGGTTCGGAAAATGCCACGATGTTGTCGCCGGGAAGATCCGTCGTCAGAACGGCGGAAAGGGCGTCCTGAGCGCGGCCGAACCAAACCGGAAACCGGTCATCACGATGGAACAGCACGGCCTGTGGCGTATAGAACGACCAGCCGTCAAATCCTGTCAGCCAATGCATGTTCGCCGGATCCTGGCAAATCAGAAGATCGAATCCAGCCTCGTCCATGTGTTGACGAACTTTGGCGCGGCGTTGCGCGTACTCAGATTCTTCGAATGCGGCTGTTGTCATAAGGCTCATCTAGGCTGTGGCGTAGCCCGACGCTGCATGGGGCGCCATGGCCCTTGCATGCGCGGCGATCGAGCGCGCCGTGAAACTGCCATCCGGCGGTGTATCACGGATGAAATGGCGCCAGGTGTCCCTGCCGCGCACCGGGATGGCAGACAGCGCCGGTCCGGCGGTCTGACGCACGTGGGCGGGCAGGTAGCGGACCGCAACGGCGATGCGCGGCGACGCGGTACGGTTGATGCCGGACGCATGGGCAAGAAGACAGTGGTGGAGCGACATCTCCCCAGCGTTCAGGATGACCGGAACGGCGAGCGATTCATCCATATCGAGGACGATTTCCTGACCGCGGGTGAGGGCGCTTCGCTGGGACAGCGTTTCCCGGTGGCAGAGCTTGTCGTGTGTGTGGGTACCCGCCATGAAACGCATGCATCCGTTCTCGGGACGGGCATCGGTGAGGGCGATCCATGCGGTGCAGATCTCGAAGGGCTCGAGATTCCAGTAATTGGCGTCCTGGTGCCAGTTGATGTGCTGCCGTTCCCCGGGCGGCTTGCAGAAGAGATCGGCCGCCTGAAGAAGGATGTCCGGCCCGATGACTGATTCGACGCCGTCGAGCACGGCGTCATCTGTCGCGAGATCGAAGATCCAGTCGCAGAGCAGGTGCATCTTGATGCGCCAGGGGTGCTGCAGATCCGCCGGTGGTTGCTCCAGGAGCCTCTCGACGCGCGCGGCCGCTTCGCTGGCCCTTGCCGCGCCGATCGCATCCAAGGGAAAGACGTAGCCATCCCGCCTGTAGCGCAGCGCCGCTTCATTCGGGCGCTCGTCAGTCATGGTGCCGTTCCCACAGGATCGGCAGGAGGTCGCAGCGGTAGGGACCGCCTTCGATGAGTCCGTACTCCGCTTCCAGGAAATCCGTCATGTCGCGGGTCCAGGACCCCCGCCGACGATAGATGGCATCGCCCTCGGCGAAGCGCATGGTGAACCGCCTTGTGGTGCGTTGCGGTGGAGTGGCGTCTGGTGTGCCGTGCACCATGTGCGAATCGAAGACGAGGCAGTCTCCGGGCTGGAGCGCGTAGTCAACCCGGTCGCCGTGCTCGCTCAGACGGGAGAAATCGGGAGTCCTCTCGTAAATTCCGCGGGGATCGGCTTTCGGTCCGGTGCCCGCGAAACTCTCCGGCATGAAGAGCCTGTTCCATGTATGGGACCCCTTGAGAAACGTGACGCCTTCGCCCCGGGCGACCGGCTCGAGAGCCATCCACAGCACGCACCATGTACCGTCAAGATCGAAATACGGTGCATCGTGATGCCAGGGTGCCCGGTTGACGGCACCGGCCTTGCGTACGAGCCAGTTGTCGGTCACGAGCATCACGGAAGCAACGTCCATGAGTTCGCCGGTGATCCGGGCCGCAGGTGAATCGAAGATGAAATCACGCATCGCCGGCACCTGCTGCCAGATCCAGAAATCCGTGCAGTACGTGCCGGGTTTCGTATCCGCCGAATAGTCGACAAACATCGGTCCGGGGCTTGCCATGCCCTGGTCGATGGCGTCGGAAGCAACGGCCAGCCAGTGAGGGTCGAAAGCCTCGCGAAGGCAGACAACCCCGTCCTCCTTGTAGGAGGCACGTTGCTCCGGCGTCGTCAGTAGCGAGTCAGGCATGGGCTCCTCAATCCGCATCGAGCACGGCGCTGAGGAACATCCTTGTGCGCTCATTCTGCGGGTTGCCGATCAGCTGGTCCGGCGGGCCCTGCTCGGCAATCCTGCCCTCGTAGAAGAAGCAGACGCGATCCGAGATTTCGCGGGCAAATCCCATCTGGTGCGTCACGATGATCATGGTCAGGTCATGTTCTCTGGCGAGCTTGCGAATGACGTTGAGAACCTCGCCGATCACCTCCGGGTCAAGGGCCGAGGTGACCTCATCGAAGAGCATGACCTTCGGCCGCATGGCAAGCGCCCGGGCGATGGCGACGCGTTGCTGCTGGCCGCCGGAGAGGCGCGACGGATGCTGGCCCGCCTTGTCGGCAATGCCCACCATGGTCAGGAGTTCCATGGAGCGCTCCCGCGCCTCATCCTTGCCGAGCCCCAGCGACTGCACGGGGGCCTCCATGCAGTTCTCGAGCACGGTCATGTGAGGAAAGAGATTGAAGTGCTGGAACACCATGCCGATGTCCGATCGCATCCTCCTGAGGTGCGCGCTGCCGGCTCCGACCAGGATTCCATCCCGTTCCATGTGGGTGAGCGGCTGACCATAGAGATAGATGACGCCGTCATCGATGGGTTCGAGAGTCATCAGGACGCGCAGGACCGTGGTCTTGCCCGAGCCGGACGGCCCGATGATCGAGACGATTTCATTGGCTGCGATGTCGAGATCAAGTGAATTGAGCACCGTGAGATCGCCGTAACGCTTGGACACCTTGGAGAACCGCACCGCAGGTGGATCATTTTCCTTCAGCCGGAGGGGATGTGCATTTCGGTCCATGACTTTGTCTTGTCCCGGCAGCCCGTCAATCGACACCAAGCGTGCGCCGGGTCCATGTCTCGAACCTTCTTAGACCGAATGCCGCCGGCAGGGAAATGGCGAGGAAGATGATGCCGACCAGGGTATAGGGCTCGAGAAAGCGGTAGGTTTCGGAGCCGACAGCATTGGCGGTGTGAAGGAGCTCGGCGACCCCGATCACAGAGAGCATCGGCGTGTCCTTGAAGATACCGACAAGATAGTTCCCCATGCCCGGGATGGCGGGTGGCAGCGCCTGGGGAATGATGATCCTGAAGTAGCTCCTCCGTGTTGACAGATTGAGGGCCTTGCAGGCTTCCCATTGTCCCTTCGGAACGCTGTCGAGACCCGCCCGGTAGACTTCGGAAAGGTACGAGGCGTAGTGCAGGCCGATGGCGATCATGCCGGAGGTCCAGGGAGAGAGCGTCACGCCCACCTGCGGCCCGACGTAGAAGATGAAGAAGATCTGCAGGACCAGCGGCGTGGAGCGAATGAACTCGACGCATTCGCGTATGGCGATCGTGAGAAGGGTGATGGACGTGCGCTGTCCCAGTGCGAAGGCCAGCCCGACCACAAGGGCGATGGCGTAGCCGATCCCGGCGGCGAGCAAGGTGTTGGTGGTGGCCAGGAGGAGACGCGGCAGAATCTCGAAGGTGAAGTCCCATTTCCAGTCGAACATGGCCTATGCTCCGGGGATCCGGCCCATCTTGCGCGCCATGAATCTCTCGAGGGCCAGCATCGACGGCGATATCAGCAGTCGTGCCAGGAGGTAGTAGATGATGAGCGCTGTGCCGAAGGCCTCGGCGGAAAGGAAAGTCGAGCCGTTGATCTGGCGCGCCTCGAACATGAGGTCGGTGACGGAGATGAGCGCCACCAGCGCCGTTCCCTTGAGAAGCTCGATGAAGAGGTTGCCCCAGGGCGGCAGCATGGCGAGCAGCGCCTGCGGCAGGATGATCCTCGTCATGCGCTTGTAGGGGGAGAGATTGAGCGCGATGGCGACTTCGTACTGGCCGCGCGGAACCGAAATGATGGCGCCGCGGACGACTTCGGCTCCATAGGCGCCGAGATTCATGCCGACTGCGATGAAGCCCGCCGTGAATTTCTCAAGGGTGATGCCGAACAACGGCAGCACGAAGAAGATCCAGAACAGCTGGATAAGGAGGGACGTTCCCCGGAAAATCTCGATGTAGGTGGTGGCAACGGAGCGGACGAGGACCAGCTTCGAGAGCTTCATCAGTCCCATCAGGAGGGCGATGGCAACCGCCAGCAAGGCGGCGAGCACGGTCTGCTGGACCGTGACGATGGTTCCGTCGATGAAGCGCGGGCCGTACTCCACCAGAAAATCGAGGTAGTGTTCCATCAGGAGTGCCCGCCGGTTTCAGAATCCAGGGCCTCCCGACCGGGACAATGATCGGGAGGCCCTGGATCAAACACGCTGCAATCTGACGGTCAGCGGTTGGCGCAGGCATACTCCGTTTTGCCATCGCCTGGCAGTTGGGATGCCGTGTAGTCGTACTCCGCCACGGCGGCCATCATCGCGTCCGAACCGATCCAGGACGCCAGCGCATCATTGAACGCTGCGACGAAATCGGTGTCCTCGTGACGGAACGCTATTCCGACCCAGTTGAAGGTCCATTCCGGGAGAAGGGATGGATCGGTGATGTCGATTTCGCCTTCGCTCTCCGCGGCAAGGGAGCGTGCCGTGAAGAACGTCACACCGCCGGCGTCGGCGCGGCCGGCGCGGACTGCGGCAAGAATCTCCGTGGGGCCGGGAACCTGCATGATGTTGGAGTCCTCGATGCCCATTCTCTTGGCGACTTCAACGATGTTGTAGCCTGCTCCGGTGACGATGATCGCTCCCATGTCGCGGATATCGTCGTAGGTCTGGATCCCCTTCGGGTTGCCTGCCGGGACGATGAAGGCATCGCCGAACACGCCGATCGGTTCGGAAAACGTCACGTTCTCGCAGCGGCTGGCGAGGATGTACATTCCGCCGGTGATGATATCGAAACGATTGGCGTTGAGCCCGGGAATCAGGCCGCCCCAGTCGGTCACCACCGGTTCGATATTGGTGATTCCCATCTCGGTCAGGATGCCGGTGGCGATTGCATTGACGAAACCGAGCGGCTCGTTGTCCTCGCCGGGATAGGCCCACGGGACCTCGTTGGCAAAGCCGATGCGCACGGTTTCGCCGGCCATTGCCTTTTCGAGGAGTGTATGCCCATCCGCCTGGACCTGTGTTGTCCAGGGGGTCAGGACAAGGCTCGCGACGATCGCCGCCCACGATAACTTCATGAACTTCATGATGCATGATCTCCGGATTGTCTCTTGAAATGTGCTGTACTCTGGCACGGGGTTGCTCCTGTCACAAGGAAGACGCCAGCTGGCGTCCCATCTTGCCGAGAAACTCGAGTCCTTCGGCCAATTCACCGAGTTCGATGTACTCGTCCGGCTTGTGAGCGCGCTCGATGCTGCCGGGTCCGAAGACGATGGTCGAGTACGCCGCTTCGCTGAAGTACCCGGCGTCCGTGCCGAAGGAGACGACATCCGCGCTGTTGAGCCCCGTCAGGCCCCGGACGAAGTCGATCGCGTCGCCGGCGTGGCGGTCGTCGAGACCCGGAACACGGGCCTCGATGGTCGTCACGATATCGGCCTCGGGGCAGCGCTCGCGCATTTCCGGAACGAGTTGCCGTTCACAGTAGCGGCGTATGTCATCGACGAAATCCATCCCGTCGTCTCCCGGAAGCATGCGGATCTCCCAGTCGAATTCACACCATCCGGACGTGATGTTGCGCGCCGTTCCACCGTTGATCCTGCCGACATTGAGCGTTGGAAACGGCGGATCGTAGGGCGATTCCGCGACAGGATCGGCGGCGCACCTTTGGGCGTGTTCCTCGATGCGGCTGATGAGGCGCATGGCGTAGGCGATCGCGTTGACGCCGTTGAAGGGGTTGCACGAATGGGCCTCGAGGCCCGTGACGACGGTATGGAGTTCGATGGCCCCCTTGTGGCCCGAGACAATCTTCATGGTTGTCGGTTCACCGACGATGACGATGCCGGGGCGGAAGTCCCTCTTCGCCATGTCCCGCAACAGCACGGGCATGCCGAACCCGCCGATCTCCTCGTCGTACGTGAAGGCAATGTGGATGGGCCGCGAGAGTTCCATCTCCTGCCACGCCGGAACCGATGCCAGGACGCAGGCAAGGAAACCCTTCATGTCGACCGTACCGCGGCCATGGAGTCGATCACCGATCCGCGTCACTCGGAAGGGATCGGTCTTCCAGTGCTGACCGTCGACAGGCACCACGTCCATGTGACCGCACAGCACGACACCTCCGTCGCTCGATGGTCCTATGGTGGCGAAGACGTTGGCCCGCTCCCCAGATTCATCGAAACTCAGCGACGAGGGAATCCCCCGGACCTCCAGAACGTCCCTGACGATGCCGACGATGTCGTGGTTGGGTTTTCCCGACACGCTCGGGCACGCGACCAGACGGGAAAGAATGTCGACGGCCGCATCAAGGTTCGCGTTCACCTGGCCTCGCCCTCCCCGCGCCCGAAAGGCTCGGAGGGTACGCAGTGGGTGAGACCGCTGTAAAGCCCGTTGCCGCGGGAGGGTGCTTGCAGATAGCGTTGCAACATCGGGCACGGTGTTCCGGAGACGGGTCGATGGCGTGGAACCTCTTGTTCATTTCGATGTTCGGTGAGCGGGATCAGTACGATCCCGTGAACTATCGCAGCATCTGTTCCTCGGGCCTCGAAAAGGACTGGATCGTGACATGGCACGCTGATGCTGCCGAACGGTCAGGCTTCTCGATGACAGCCGTCGACATCTGCCGCGGGGATGTGCTTCCCGAGGCCAGCCTGGTGGATTGCACAATTCTCGGTGGAACGATGCATGTCATCGACGAGAAGCGCGAATGGCTCGGCAGACTGAAGGACTGGCTCGCCGCCTACCGCGAGACGGCGCGACCCCTGCTCGCGGTCTGCGGCGGCCATCAGCTCCTCTCCACGCGCCTGGCAGACGGCCGGCTCGTCGGCCGCCGCTCGGGCACCCTCGCCGGCACCAGCGACATACGCCTGACGGAGCGCGGCAGATCGCATGAGCTGTTCGCGGGACTCGGGCCGACAGCGCGATTTCACTTTGCCAACTATCTCGATGTCGAACCGTCGCCGGCGCAGCGCGAGCGCGTGCTTGCTGTGGACGATGAAAGCGAGGGCCTTGCCATCGATCACGGGGGCCACTGGTACAGTACGCAGTTTCATCCTGAATCCCGCAAGGCCACATGGGCGTGCACCTACGGCGCATCGCATCCCGAATGGATCGATGCCTACGATGACGAGCATGACGGCGGCGTTGTGATCGACAACTTCCTCAAGCTTGCAGCGTCAGCCCAGACTTCGGCGGGACAGGCCCGATCAGTCGCGGCGTCCCGTCCCGCGGGCCACGGCGGATGACTCCGCATGTCCTCCGCATCTTGGTATCAAACCGCAGTCCAAAGGATGTTGCATCTTCCGGTCCATCATACCTTGTAGCGAGTCACTGGATCGGAACGACCCATTGGGCTTGCGATGCTTCCAGTTTCCGATCCATTCATTCTCGTCACCTGACGTGATGGACTCATCAAGCCGGTTGAGGTTGGAAAACAGCCTCTCAGCAACTGCGTGCACCCAGACCCCACGTTGTGCGATTGCCGTGTATTCCTTGCGCTTGTAGTGACGGAGCATCTCGAAACCGACCGTGAAATGCACATCATTTCCGGCGTCGCAGAAGCCTCCATCGCGTCGCCCCTGGCTTCCGTTGGCCTGAGTCCTGCCGCTGCATTCAAGCAAGCGACAGAATGTCGTGCCCGAAGTTTCCTCGCCATCGCGGTGTTCCGCCCAGGTCACTGGGCGACGCAGACGAAGAGGTCAGTTGTCCCAGCGGCGGTGGAGCCACAGCCACTGCTCGGGGTACTCGCGGATCCAGTCTTCGTAGGTTGCGTTGATCGCCCGCAGCATGGCGTGAACGTCCTTCTCTCCGTCTCCGGTCCTGACGACATTGAGGGGTCTGAAGAGGTGCACGTGAAAGCGTGCCCGAGGTTTGCGCAGGATGCGGATGGGAATGATCGGAATGTCGTGCTTGAGCGCAAGTTCGGCGAGGGCCGGGGCGGTCATTGCGTCCCGGCCGAAGAAGGGGACCGGGACCCCTTGCGAGTACTTCTGGTCGCCGAGGACGGCGATGGCGCCCTTGCGGCGTATGCCCTTCAGCACCAGCTGGGAGCCCTTTCGCCCCTTCGGCGCCCATGTGCCGCCGCACTTGAGACGCCATGACTGGATCAGGCGTTCAGCCAGTGGATTGTTCGCCTGGCGGTAGATGATGGTGAGGTCGATGTCCTTCTGGGTGGCGAGAAGGATCCCGAGGTCGAAGCAGCCGAAATGGGCGCCCATGAAGATCGACGGCAGGTGGGCAAACTCGTCGACGCCCGGATCACGGGTGACGGTGACCCGCGTGCCGCCATAGATATCGATGGTATGGAGATGCGGGAACTCGGCCACGAGGCGCCCGAAGTTGTCCCACATGCCGGTGACGATGCGCTGCACCTCCTCCGCGGTGATGCCGGGGAAACTCCCCTCGATATTGCGCCGGGCGATACGGTTGCGCGAGATGGCGAAGCGTCCGGCAAGCCGTCCGAGACATCCACCTAGAGCCGAGGCGTTCTCGATCCCGACGATCCGGAAGAGAGCAAATCCCAGCCACAGGAATCCGGCTTCGACGATATCGCGCGGACCCGCCTTCATGACGCGGCAATCCCAACCCGATCGATCAGGGCATCGAGGCTACCCTCTTCCCGGAACACCATCGTCACCGGCACCGGCTCGGCAAGGGGGCGCGTCTCCTCATCGAGGCGCACCCAGTCCTTTTCCGTCGTCACGAGCCTCGCGCCCAGGGCGTTTGCCTCCTCGAACATCGCTGTCACGGTCATGGGATCATACCGGTGATGATCGGCAAAGCTTCGCGTCTTCACCACGTCGGCGCCGTGTTCCTCGAGAGTGGCGAAGAACTTGGCCGGTCTGGCGATCCCGGCGAAGGCGAAGAGCGGCAGGCCGTCACCCGGGATGGGACCGGCTTCGAGGCGGGCGTGGAGGACACACAACCCCTCGCCCGCCAGCATCCCCTCCAGGCCGTGATGGTCATCGCCGACGATGACCACCGTGCCGGCGCGCGACAGCGCGTCGGCGAGAGGCTCGCGCAGGGGTCCGGCGGGCAGCACCTTCGCGTTGCCGAAGCCGCGTGGACCATCAATGACGATGAAGGAAAGGGTCCGGGCAAGATGGACATTCTGCAGGCCGTCATCCATGATCAGGATATCGGCCCCGGCCCCGACGGCAGCCGCGGCAGCCCGGGCCCTGTTCCGTGCCACCCAGACGGGCGCATGGCGCGCCAGCAACAGGGGTTCGTCCCCCACGTCGCGAGACGTGTGGCGCTCCGGATCAACGGTCACCGGCCCGGTGTGGCGACCACCAAATCCGCGCGACAGGATATGGGGTTGCCAGCCACGGGATGAGAGCCTGTCGGTGAGAGCCCGCGCCGCAGGTGTCTTGCCGCCGCCGCCTACGGTGACATTGCCGATACACAGCACAGGTACCGGTGCTCGCCATGGTTGTGCCGCTCGCCTGCGCAGGCGTGTTGCCGCGGTCCACACGCCGGCAATGGGCTGCAGGACCTGTGCCGTCGGGCCGTCACTTTCCCAGAATGCCGGCTCGCGCATCATGGCTCTTTCTCGAAGAGCGGTTGCAGCGCCGCGAAGGCCCGGTCGAGTACGCCTGCGGCATCACCTTCGACGAGAGTTCTAGCCCGTTCACCCATGGTGCGACAGGCCTGTTCATCTCCAAGCAGTCCGGCGATGTGGCGGCGGAGGGAGGTGGCATCGGAAACCTCAATGGCGCCGCCAGCCGCCACGAGCCGCCGGGCGATGTCGGTAAAGTTCTGCATGTGCGGTCCGTACACGGTTGGCTTTCCCAGCCATGCTGCCTCACGGGGATTGTGGCCACCGTGATGGAGCATCGACTTGCCGATGAAGACGGCATCACCGAGACCAAGATAGAGACCCATCTCTCCAATACTGTCCCCGAGGAAGACATCCGTGGCGGAGTCCGGCATGTCCGCCTGTGACCGCCGCGCTATCGTGAGACCGTGCGCCGTTGCCTCCTCGGCAATGCTGTCCGCCCGCGCCGGATGGCGCGGCACGATGACGGTGAGAAGCCCGTCGATCGTGGTGGCGAGATCGAGGTGAATATCGCAGGCCAGCCGTTCCTCCCCTTCGTGTGTGCTTGCAGCCAGCCAGACGCGGCGCCCGGCAACGGCGCCTTTCAAACGTGCCAGTGCCTCCGGATCGGCCGGTGGAGGACCCGCTGTCGCCTTGAGGTCGCCTGTGACCACGACCCGTGTTGCGCCAAGGGCGGTGAAACGTCTGCCTTGCCCTTCGCTGGGGACAAGGACGGTGGTGAAACTGCCCAGAAGTCTTCGGCTGAAGGCGGGCAGCCGATTCCAGCGGGCGAAGGAGCGATCGGAGAGATGTCCGTTCACGAGCGCGGTGGGGATGTGCCGGTACTGCGCCTCGATGAGGAGATTGGGCCACAGTTCTGATTCAACCCAAAGGGCTGCATCCGGTTGCCACCTGTCAAGGAAGCGCGCCACCGCTCCCGGAGTGTCGAAGGGGATGTACTGGTGAATCCATCCGGGTGGCTGCCGTGACTCCAGAGCCGCGGCAGCCGAGGTCGTCATGGTGGTGAAGAGAACGCCTGCGTCATGGGCGCCGGCCAGTCTCTCCGCAAGGGGCAGCACGGAGAGCGACTCTCCGACACTGGCGGCATGGATCCACAGGAGAGGCCCATCCGGCCGCGAAGCCGTGCTTCGCCCGAGCCTTTCTTCCCGGCGCAGCGGGTCCTCCTTGCCGCGCCTGAGGCGCCGCTCGATAAGGAGCGGGGCAAGGGGTTCGAGGAGGGCGGTGGCTTGGCGGTAGAGTCCCTGGATCATGGCACCCTGGCATAGCCGTCGACACCTTCTTCCTCAATTGGTTGCAGGCGCGACAGCTGGGCATAGAGTCCGCCCTGGGCCAGCAGCGTGTCGTGGGTGCCGGACTCGACGATTCGTCCCTCATTGAGGACATGGATGACATCTGAATCGGCGATTGTGCTGAGCCGGTGGGCCACGACAATCGATGTGCGGCCACTGGTGAGGCGGGCAAGGGCCTGCTGGACTTGGCGTTCCGATTCGGAATCGAGGGAGCTGGTGGCTTCGTCAAGGATGAGGATCGGCGCATCGCGCAGAACCGCCCGGGCAATGGAGATTCTCTGTCTCTGACCTCCCGACAGGCGGATGCCGTTTTCGCCGATGAGAGTCTCGTAGCCGCGCTCAAGCTGCTCAATGAAGTGGTGCGCGTCGGCCACGCGTGCGGCCGCCTCGATCTCGTCCGGCGTGGCGTTCGGCTTGCCGAAGGCAATGTTGGCCTCGATGGTGTCATTGAAAAGCACGATCTCCTGGCTCACGACGGCAACCGCGTCGCGCAGACTCGCCAGGGTGACGTCACGCACGTCGGAGCCGTCGATGGAGATCCGTCCCTTGCCGACATCATAGAAGCGCGCGACAAGGTTGAGAGCAGTCGACTTTCCGGCGCCTGAGGGTCCGACGAGGGCGGTGGTCTGACCGGCCGGCGCCTCGAAGGACACGCGATCGAGAACCGGCTTCTCGTGGTAGGCAAATGAGACGTCTTCAAATCTCACCATGCCGCCCGCGATTGACAACGGCTCGGCGTTCTCGCGGTCCTGGATCGCCGGTCTGATGTCGATGAGGGCGAACACCCGCTGGGCGGCGGCCAGCCCCCGCTGCAAGGCGTTGTTGAGGCGGGCAAAGCTCTTGAGGGGTCGATAGGCGAGGAGCAGAGCGGTGATGAAACTGAAGAAGGCGCCGGGGGTGGTGGTGCCCTCGATGACCTTCAATCCGCCGTAAACGATTGTGGCGGCAATGGCGATGCCGGCCAGTGATTCCATGATCGGCGAAATTGATTCACTGGCCCTTACAGTCTTGACGCTGCGCCGGAAGAGAAGGTGGATGCGGTCGCCGAGCCGCGCCATGTGGTGGCCTTCCTGACCGTAGGCCTTGATGTGGCGGATGCCGCGGAACATGTCGGAAATGAAACCCGTGATGTGCTCGCGCTCGATCGCCACCTCGCGCGACCTGATCCTGACCTTGCGTCCGATCCTCTGGACACTGGCGAAGGCGGCGGGAAAGATGAAGAACGCGATGAGGCCCAGGACCCAGTCCTGGTAGAACATCATGGCGGCAAGGAAGATGAGGGTCAGCAAGTCCTTGACCATCGTTGTCATGGTCTGCGCCACCGTCGCCTGCAGGTCGTCGACATTGTTCATGCATCCGGCGATCAGGGCGCCGGTCGAGGCCTTGTGGAAGTACGCGAGATCGGCGCGAATCAGGCTGCGGCAAACCCTTTCGCGTATATCCGCGATGATGCGCATGGAGGTGCGGGCCATGATCACCGCCTGGGCATACTCCGAGAGGCCCTTGACGAAAAAGAGCAAGAAGACGGCAATGGTGATCCACACCAGTTGTCCGCGGTCCTTCTCGATGAAGACCTCGTCGAGAATGGGCTGGACCAGCCAGGCATAGCCCGCAGTGCTGCCGGCCACGAGACCCATGAAAACGATGGCGACGAGTATGCGCGGAATGTAGCGGCGGACATGTTCGCGCACGATGCGCTTTACAATGGCGCGTGTCGTGTGATCGACAGTGTCGGTAGTGTTCATCGGCGCTCGCGCGGCACGGTTCCGGAAGGATGTTCTACCGCAAGAGGGCGCGTCATGCGCCACTTCATCCGCCGGCGCTGCCTGCCACCGTCATCGTGTCGACCCGGATGCTCGGCGCATTGGTTGCGGCCCGAAACTCGAGGTCATTGGCCGGACGCAGGGCGGCATAGATCTCTTTCAGGTTGCCTGCGATGGTGATCTCGTTGACCGCATGGTCAAGCGTGCCGTTGCGAATGCGCTGTCCCGACGCGCCCCTGCTGTAGTCTCCGGTCACCGGATTGATGCCATGGCCGCTCAGCGATGTGACATAGAGTCCTTCGTCAATGTCCGCCATGAGGGCATCCGGCGAGACCTCTCCTGCCTCGAGCCACAGGTTGGTCGTGCCGACCGAAGGCGGGCCGCCGGCACCCCGGGTGGCGTGACCGGTGGGGTGCATGGAGAGCTGACGCGCCGAGCGGCAGTCCAGCAGCCATGTGACGAGGATACCGTCGTCCACCAGCTTGCCGGCATGAGGGCGCAAGCCTTCGCCGTCGAAGGGACGCGAGGCGAGACCACGGCGAACGAAGGGGTCCTCTCTGATGCTGATTCCGTCGGCGAACACCGGGCAATCGAGAGAGTCCTTCAACCAGCTCGTGCCGCGGGCGATCGCCGGGCCGGCAATGAATCCGGCAAGGTGACCGACAAGGGAGCGTGCCGTCCGCGATTCGAAGACCAGCGGCATGCGGGCCGTGGCGAGCTTGTGGGGATCGAGTCTCCTGACGGCTCGTTCGGCCGCCTCCCGGCCGATGTCGGCCGGCGACGGAAGGTCCTCCAGGTGGCGTGCCGAGCGGCCCTCTCCGTCGCTCTGCATGTCGAGACCGGTGCCGGCGATGACCGTTACGTAGAGGCTCGACATGGTGCGTTTCGTGATGCCGGCAAACCCGGTGCTGGTGACAAGGGCGCCGGTTGAGCGTTGCCAGGCGGCGGTCGCGCCTTCGGAATTGGTGATGCCGGAAACCGCGAGGGCCGTATCCTCGGCTTCAGCCGCAAGCCGGGTGAGGGTGTCAGTTCCCGGTTCATCCCCACCGTCGAGATCGAGTTCGGCCGCCCCGTCAGTCAGAAGCTTGGGGTCGGCAAGGCCTGCGTGGTTGTCCTCCGGCGCCGCGCGAGCCATGGCGACGGCCCGTTCGACGAGTTCGTCGGCGGTGTCACCGGAAGGATCGGTGGTCGCCACGGACGCCTGGCGATAGCCGCAGAAGACACGCAGGCCAAGGGCGAGGGACTCGGAGCGGTCCAGGTCCTCGAGCTTGCCCAGACGCCGGTTGACGAGGACCTCCTCGCTCAGTGTGGCGACGGCGTCAGCAGCGCTTGCGCCCGATGCCTGCGCCCGTTCAACGAGACGGCTCGCCAAGTCGACAACGGTGTCCGTCATGGGCTCTCCGTGTCGCCTGCGGTCAGCCGGTTGGCGACCGCCGTAACCGCCAGCAGGCTCGCCTGGACGATGTTCGGGTGAAGACCGACACCGAACTCGACCGTGCCTGTACCGTTTCTAGCCTCCACATAGGCTGCCGCCAGTGCATCGCTTCCCTGGCTGATGGCATGTTCGTGGTAGTCCATCACGGTCATGGCAAGGCCCGCCTCCTCCGCAAGTGCGTGCACGTAGGCGTCGATCGGTCCGGTTCCGGTGCCCTGTATGTCGCGGACCTCGCCATCCATGCTGACCGATGCAGTCAGGTGCCGCAGTTCGCTGGCATGGGATCCGGGAACCGTCTTGTAGGAGAGAAACGTGAAGGGCCCTTCGGGTTCGATATAGGTTTCGCGGAATATCGCCAGGAGTTCGTGGCTCGGCAGTTCCGCTTCGGTGGCATCGGCCCGGCGCTGCACGACGCGGCTGAAATGGATCTGCAGACGCCGTGGCAGCCTGAAACCGTGGTCGTTGTCCATGACCCAGGCGACACCACCCTTGCCCGACTGGCTGTTGACCCGGATGATCGCCTCGTAGCTCCGGCCGACGTCGCCCGGATCCATGGGCAGGTAGGGAACCTCCCAGATATCCGAGTTGGACATCTCCATGGCCCTCATGCCCTTGTTGATGGCGTCCTGGTGGCTTCCGGAGAAGGCCGTGAAGACGAGATCCCCGGCATAGGGGTGGCGGACCGGGACAGCGATGCGGTTGCAGTGTTCAGCGACGCTCACGAGATGGCTGATGTCGGAGAGGTCGAGTTCCGGGTCGACACCCTGCGTCATCATGTTGAGAGCCAGGGTCACGATGTCGACATTGCCGGTCCGTTCGCCGTTGCCGAAGAGCGTACCCTCGATGCGGTCTGCGCCTGCCATGCAGGCAAGTTCGGCCGCTGCGACGGCCGAGCCCCTGTCATTGTGGGGATGAAGCGAGAGGATGATCGATTCGCGGTCGCGAATGTGTCGCAGGAACCACTCGATCTGGTCGGCGTAGATGTTGGGGGTGGACATCTCCACCGTCGCCGGCAGGTTGAAGATGGTGCGCCGGTCCGGTGTCGGCTGCCAGACGTCCATCACTGCCTCGCAGATCTCGACGGCGAAATCGAGTTCCGTGCCGGTAAAGCTCTCGGGAGAGTACTGGAAGCGCCACCCGGCTGAATCGCGGGCGCTCTCCGTGATCTCGCGGATCAGACTGGCGCCGTCCACGGCGATGCTGACGATCCCCGCCCGGTCCGATCTGAAGACGACGCGGCGCTGCAGCGCCGAGGTCGAGTTGTAGAGATGGATGATGACGTCCCTGGCACCCTCGATGGCCTCGAAGGTGCGCCGGATGAGGGGATCGCGCGCCTGGGTGAGCACCTGAATGGTGACATCCTCGGGAATCATGCCTTCATCGATGAGTTCGCGGCAGAAGTCGAAATCCGTCTGGCTGGCGCTGGGAAAGCCGACCTCGATCTCCTTGAAGCCCATGTCGACGAGGGTGCGGAACATGCGTTGCTTGCGTTCTGCACCCATGGGTTCGATGAGCGCCTGGTTGCCATCCCTGAGATCAACGCTGCACCAGATCGGAGCCTTGCCGATGACCTTGTCTGGCCACGTGCGGTCAGGAAGACGAACCGGTTCGAAGGGACGGTACCGGTGCCAGGGCATGGTCGCGGGGCGCGGCATCACCACGGTTCCCGGCGGGATTGGTCACAACGGCCAGATGAATGTTCGGTGGACATGGGCTTCTGATGAAGAGGAGGTGAAGGCGTAACGCGTCGGCACGGCACCCCTTCAGGGGAAGTGCCGCTCAGGCCGCCGCTAGGCCCAGAGCTGATGTCCCGAAACCGATCATGGCCCCTACCTAGTGTTGTCGCCCGAAGGAGTCAAGACGTTCGCCCCGACAGACGTTCGCCCCGGCACCCGGAGTCCCCTTCGTATGCACATCCGCCGTTGTCAGGTGTGCGAGGGCTTCCTGATGTTGTCTCGGTGGGTCCTGCAAGACCCCGCCTGACTGGAGTACTTTGTGGGCGCCTCGTCGTGAAGTCTCGATTGCTTGGTAAAAGCGCCCGCGAGAACTGATGACGGACAGACAGTATTGGTGATAGGACTGAAGGACAATTTGGAGGGAAGTATGAACAAGTTCTTGCACACACTCGGCATGGCCTCCGCCGTTGCCATTGTTGGCGTTTCCGGCGCGTTGATGACGCAACCAGCTTCGGCAGAAGGCCAGCTCAACGTCTACAACTGGGGCGAATACATCAACCCGGAGGTGCTGACCCGGTTCACCGAGGAAACCGGAATCGAGGTGACCCTCGACACGTACGGCACCAACGAGGAAATGCTGGCGAAGATCCAGGCAGGCGCGACGGGTTACGACATCGTGTTTCCGTCCGTTCACATGCGCGACATCATGCAGAAACTCGGGTTGCTGTACGACGCGAAAGTGAACACGCTCAAGGGCTTCGAGAACATTGATCCGATTGCCAAGCGGTCCCTCGTGGACCCCGAGAGTTCGTACTGTCTGCCCTATGCTTGGGGTGCAGTCGGCATCTTCTACAACAAGGAAGAAGCGGGCGAGATTACCTCCTGGGAGGATTTCTTCGCACTGCCCGACAATGGCAAGAAGATTACCATGCTCGATGACCTGCGCGAGACCATCGGCGTTGCTCTCATCATGAACGGCCACTCCGTGAACACCGGGGATTCGGACGCTCTCAAGCAGGCCGAGGCATGGCTGCTGGAACGCAAGGACAAGATCTCGGCGTTCACCTATGACGTCGGTGCTCTGGTGCAGGCTGGCGACATCGCCGCGGCACACTGGTACGTCGGCGCGACATTCCTCGTGCTGCAGGAACCCGACCGGCTCGGATTCGTGATTCCGGAGGAAGGCGCGACAATGTATCAGGAGGACATCTGCGTCCTCGAGTCTGCACCGAACAAGGAGAGCGCAATCCGGTTCTTCGAGTTCTACATGCAGCCAGAGATTGCCGCCCTCAACACGCTTCAGCAGGTGAACGGAACCGCCAATGTGCCGGCGCGTGATCTTCTGCCCGATGAACTCAAGAACAATCCGAACACCAATCCTCCACCGGAAGTGATGGCGAAACTGCAGATCTTCGAAGATCTCGGCGACGACCTGCGCAAGTACAATCGCGTCTGGACCAAGGTACGCACTGCTCAATAGCAGTCCGTTCAAACCGACCCACGGTGGAAAGAGGTTCTGGTCAGTTATCCGGAGTGCCCGGCGCCGGGCCGCCCGTTTCAGGCGGTCCGGTTGCCGAGGTGGTGCATGCGGTCAAGCAGTTCACTGCGCCTGAAGGCGGCACGGTAACGGCCCTCGACGAGGTGTCGCTGGCCGTTCACGCTGGCGAGTTTGTGACCCTGCTTGGCCCCTCGGGCTGCGGCAAGACCACGCTATTGCGCTGTATCAGCGGCTTCGAAGACCTCGATTCCGGCGAGGTGCGCATCGACGGGACATCGATGACCGGTGTGCCGGCGCAACACCGGCCCGTCAACACCGTATTCCAGACCTACGCGTTGTTTCCGCACCTGCGCGTCGAAGCCAATGTCGCCTACGGCCTGGAGGTTACGGGCGTACCGCGCCGCGAGCGTGCGGAGCGCGTGGCCCGCGCCCTGGAGCAGGTCGGTCTCCAGGGCCTTGAACGCCGCAAGCCGGACCAGCTGTCGGGCGGACAGCGCCAGCGCGTCGCTCTTGCGCGCGCCATCATCAACCGGCCCAAGCTTCTGCTGCTGGACGAACCCCTGTCCGCACTCGACCGCAACCTGCGGCATTCCATGCAGCTCGAACTCAAGATCCTGCAGCATGGGCTCGGGATATGTTTCCTTTTCGTCACCCATGACCAGGAAGAGGCGCTGACGATGTCGGACCGCATCGTCGTCCTGAATCACGGCAGGATCGAGCAGATCGGGACGCCGGAGCAACTCTACCATACACCGGCGACACGCTTCGTCGCCGAGTTCATCGGCGACGGCGCCCTCTTCACTGGGAGTGTCGACGTCGGACCGGAACCGGTACTCGTGACCGGCGATGGCCTGCGGCTTCCGATTCGTGACGACGTGCCGGCGGGACGGAGATTGACGATGCTGCTGCGGCCCGAGCAGCTCGACGGTGCGCCCGTTTCGGACGATCCCGCGTTCGGCGTCCTGGAGGCGTCCCTTGAACAGTCTGTCTTCTACGGCGCGACGCGGCAGCTGGTGTGCCGCCTCGCCAATGGCGCCTCCATCACCGTCACCCCAGGTTCCGGCGCCGACGGGGACAGGCTCTACCGGGCCGAGCCTGGCGATGCGCTCAGGCTCGCCTACCGGCGCGCGGACCCACATCTGATCCAGGAAGCCAGCGATGGCGGTTAGGAGGGACCGGACCCGGCTCGCCTTCCTGCTCGGGCCGGTCAGCCTGTTCCTTGGAACATGTTTTATCGGCCCGCTCGCGGTCATGGTCATTTTCAGTTTTCTGGAGCCCGGGCTCTATGGCGGCGTCGAGTGGAACTTCTATCACTGGAATTTCGGGCGCATTCTCGGCTGGGCGGACGGCGAATGGGAGGACTTCGACTGGGTTTATGCCGAGATATTCGTGCGCTCGGCCCGGCTCGCCTTCATCAACGTCCTGATCACCCTTGCGGTCTGTTACCCCGCAGCGCTCTGGGTGCGCGGGCTTCCACCGCGCTTGCGCTTGCTCGTCGTGTTCCTGATTACGCTGCCCTTCTTCGTCAGTTTGGTGGTGCGCCTGTTCGCCTGGGTTCTGATCCTGCGGCCCACGGGGTTCCTGAATTACGTCCTGGTCGGCCTTGGCGTGATCGAGGAACCGCTTGACATCATCTTCACGGAAACGGCCGTGCTGATCGGCATGGCTTACATCCTGTTGCCGTTCATGTTCCTGCCGGTCTATGCGTCCGTAGAGAAGCTCGATCGTTCGCTGGTCGAGGTGTCGTCGGACCTCGGCGCAAGTTCGTTTCAGACCTTCTGCAGAGTGACAATACCGCTGACGCTGCCCGGCATCGCCGGCGGCTGCGTTCTGGTGTTCATCCCCAGCCTCGGCAATTTCATCGTCCCTGACCTCTTGGGCGGCGCCAAGGTCCTGATGATCGGCAACCTGATCGAGCAGCAGTTTCTTTCCGCTCGCAACTGGCCTTTTGGCGCCGCCCTGTCGGTCATGATGATGGCCGTCATGTTTCTGCTCATTCTGGTCTATCTGCGGCGCATCGGACGGATGCAGACGAGGCCATGAAACTGCGTTTCAAGCAGCGTCTATTCGGCACCTATGGAGTGCTGTTCCTGGTGTTCATCTACGCGCCGATCATCATGATCGTGGCGTTCTCGTTCAATTCCAACCCGATCAACATGATGGTCTGGTCGGGGTTCACCTTCGACTGGTACTGGACGATCTTTGGCTATCCGACACAACTGAACGAGGAGACGCTCTACGTCGAATCCACCGATCAGTTGCTTGCCGCCGTCAGGAACAGCCTGATCGTTGCCGCCTTCACCACGACCATTGCGACGGTGCTGGGCACCATGACGGCGCTCGCGCTCTACCGCTACCGTTTCCGCGCACAGCGTTTCTACCAGGGCCTGCTCTACATGCCCATGGTGATGCCCGACATCGTGCTTGGCATCGCGCTGCTTGTGTTCTTCGTCGCGATCGGCATGTCGCTCGGGCTGTATTCGATCATCATCGGTCACTGCACGTTCCTGATCTCCTATGTCTTCGTCGTGGTCAGTGCCCGGCTCGCCGGCATGGACAACACGCTGGAGGAAGCCAGTGCAGACCTTGGTGCCAGCGAATGGGTGACGTTCCGCCGCGTCACGCTGCCGCACATCGCGCCCGGCGTCGTCGGCGGTGCGTTGCTCGCGTTCATCATCTCCATGGACGACCTCGTGATCACCTACTTCATCGCCGGGCCCGATTCGACCACGCTGCCGCTTTTCATCTACGGTATGTTGCGGCGTGGCGTGAAACCCGAGATCAACGCTATCGCCACGCTGATGCTGTCGTTCACCTTCATCATCGCTTCGCTCGGCCTCTATCTGCGCCGGCGAAGCTGACGGGACCCCGGACATGCCCAAGCTGCGCGGGCGCGACCTCGGCCTGCCCTTTCCCGGAGAGACCGGCCCCCGCAACGCGATTACGGACGTGCCCGGAGTGGAGGTCGGGTTCACCACGAGGATCGAGGGCGAGGGGCCGCTGGTCGTGGGCAAGGGACCGGTCCGGACCGGTGTCACCGCCATCCTGCCCCTCGGCCGGCATTCCACACCCGAGCCGGTCTGGGCCGGCATGTATGCCCTGAACGGCAACGGCGAGATGACCGGGACCCACTGGATCCGCGATGGCGGTTACCTGGTCGGGCCGGTCTGCATTACCAATACCCACAGCGTGGGGATCGTCCACCATGCGGCGACGAGGTGGATGATCCGGACCTATGCCGATACCTGGCACAGCGAACACCTGTGGGCGATGCCGGTGGTCGCCGAGACCTACGACGGCGTTCTGAACGACATCAACGGCCAGCACGTCACCGAGGCAGACGCGCTCGCGGCGCTCGACAGCACCACCTCCGATGCCGTGCCTGAAGGCAATGTTGGCGGTGGCACCGGCATGATCTGCTATGAGTTCAAGGGCGGCACCGGCACTGCCTCACGCCGGTTGGCTCTTGAGGGTTCGGTGTTTCACGTCGGCGTCCTTGTACAGGCCAATCACGGAATTCGGCCCTGGTTCACGGTCCTCGGTCGCCGGCTAGGCCCATGCATGATGGAGGAGCGCCTGTTCGAAGCCGAGCAGGGCTCGATCATCGCGATTATCGGCACCGACCTCCCCCTGGCGCCACACCAACTCACGCGACTGGCAAAGCGTGCGGCGATCGGCATCGGGCGCGGCGGGACACCCGGCGGCAACAACTCGGGTGACATCTTCCTGGCATTCAGCACCGCAAATCGCGGTCCACTGCCTCAGCTTGCCGCGCTACGGCGCGACTTCGTTATGATCAACGACGAGGCCTTCGATCCGATTTACCTCGCCGCCGTCGAGGGTATCGAGGAAGCTGTGATCAACGCCATGCTCGCGGCCGATGATTTGACCACGGTGCGCCCGTCCGGCCACGTCTGCCGTGCCGTCGACGGACAAAGGCTGATGGAGCTGCTGACCTGACCCCTCTTGCATGACCGGGTCGCCATCACTTGGGTAGCGTAGGATAGTCCTGGTTCCGGTCCAGCATGTCCCGGATCTCGTCCATCTGGCGTTGCATGGTATCCATGCGCTGCAGCAGAACCGAGACTCCGGCCTCGCTGACGGCATGGAGATCTTCCCTGAGCTCCACGGATTCGGCGTGGCCCTGTTCGGTCATGGCGTTGACGATCACGGCAATGAACAAGTTGATGACGGCGAAGCTGGTCATCAGGATGAAGGGCACGAACACCATCCAGGCGTCCGGGTACTGCTCCATCACCGGGCGAACGATGCCCATGGACCAGCTTTCCAGGGTCATGATCTGGAACAGCGAAAAGAGGCTGTCGCCAATGGTGCCGAACCAGTCCGGGAACGTCTCGCCATAGAGCTTGGTCACCATCACGGCGAAGACGTAGTAGACCAGCGCCAGCAGGGCGAGCACGCTCGAAACGCCGGGGATCGCCGCCATCAGGGCCATGACCACCCTGCGCATCGAAGGCACGATGGCGACAAGCCTCAGCACGCGCAGGATGCGCAGGGAACGCAGCACAGAGAGGTTTCCGCTCGCCGGCGCCAGGGCGATCCCGACGACAACGAAGTCGAAGACGTTCCAGCCGTTCGTGAAGTAGCGCCAGCCGAAGGCGAACAGCTTGGCGATGATCTCGATCACGAAGATGGCCAGCACGGCGTCGTCGAGGAACCGCAGCAGCGTCCCGGCGTGATCCATCACGCCGGACGACGTTTCCAGGCCGAGCGTGATGGCGTTGAAGACGATGACGGCGGTGATCGCGCGGGTGACACGTGGGCTCTCCATGAAGACGCCGACCCGGCGGCGCACCCGATTGAGCGGCGAATTCGGCGTCGGCAGTGCGGTCACGGCGTGTCCTCCGGCAGGGGGTTGAGATCGACAGGCGAGATTGCGGTGAGGGTTCCCGTTTAGCGAACTGGCCCGCCAGGAGGAACCCTTCGATGAAGTCCGCAAGGAATGCGGGCATGTCCATGATCGGGACGGTGGCGCTGTCGGGCAACGCCCTGATCAGACCTCCCTGGACCCCTGCACCGCGTAGCGCGACATGGCTGTCCGGGCGGTTCCGCCATCGGATACGGCAGGGATGTCAGCGGTCGTCCACAATCCGGTCCATGGTCATCATGACGCGCATCCACGCGGTTCCTCGCCAAGACAGTCGCGGAATGCGCCGTCGGCGATGGCGGCGGCGACGGCGGCAACCTCGCCGGTCATGCTGCGGTCGTCGTCGAGGGGCGGAACGATGAGACGCAGTGCGTCGCGCAGACATCCCGCGACACGGGCGTGGCGCGGCGGATTGCGCAGATCGAAGGCCTGGGAGGCAACGATGAGTTCGGCGGCGGCAATGCCGGTAAGGTGGCTGACCGCATCCCGTGCCTGGCGGACTGCCACCCAGGTCATTGGTGCGTGGTCCTCGACATGGTAGGTCGAGCTGTCCAGCAGGCTGGCCGGTGCGCCGAGCAGGTGGATCTCCTTCGACAGGGTCTCCGACGTGAGCGACAGGAGGCCGAGACCGGCCCTGGTGGTACCGTGGCGCGTCAGCATGTCGGGCAGTCCGGTGAACTGGTTCTGCATCAGGCGGCCGACGCGCTGTGCCGCCATCGTCGCAGTCTGGGCCATGGCAAGAGTGAGGGCATCGAAGGCGACCGCCATGGCCGGCGTGTGGAAATTGCCGGTGGACAGGATGTCGCCGTCCGCCGCCAACACCAGGGGGTTGTCTCCGGCGCCGTTGATCTCGACAGTGACATTGGGCGTCGCGAAATCGATCGCTGCCCTCAGACTGCCGTGAACATGGCTGACGCAGCGCAGGCTGATCGGATCCTGGACACGGCGCGGTTCCGCAGGATCGAAGAGCGCCGTTCCCTCGAGCTTGTGGCGCAGACTCAGGGCCGCCCGGGCCTGGCCGGGTGCGCCACGGGCCATCACCACGCGGGGGTCGATAGGCCCGGGATTGGCGCGGAAGGCCTCGAAACCGAGAACGACAATGCCGTCCATCAGCTCCAGGAGATGATCCAGATCGGCAATCACCAGGGCCGCCTGGCCAACGGAAACGGCATTCGAGGAGCAGAGAGCCAGACCCTCCTTCTCGCGCAGCTCGACCACGTCGATGCCTGCGCGCGCCATGGCTTCCGCGCCGTCAAGGAGTGTTCCCCGGAACCAGGCGCGCCCTTCGCCGATGACGGGAAGCGCCATGTTGGCGCACAGCGCCAGGTCCGAGGCGCCGATGGAGCCGATTCCGGGAACAAAAGGGTGAACGCCCTTTTCAAGCATCGCGCCCAGTGTTTCAGCGATGAGCGGGCGTACCCCGGCCCCTCCCTGTGCCATGCCGGCGGCCCGTGAGAACATGGCGGCCCGCACGGCCTCCCCGGGGAGGGGCTCGCCGGCGCCGCAGGCCCGGGCGAGAACCACGATCCGGCTGTAGTCCCCGCGGTCCGCTTGGTCCACTTCGTTCACCACGCGCCCGCCAAGGCCTCGGGTCAGGCCGTAGACAGGTCGGTCGGAAGCGCTGAACCGCTCGACCACGGCACGGCTCTCTTCCATGCGGGATCGCGCCTCGCCGGCGATTGCGACCGTTGCGCCGCCACGGGCCACAGCCACCACGTCATTGATTCCAAGCGGAGTGTCTCCCAGCAGGATCGTCGTCATCGTCCGTTCTCCCGATCGTCATGGGGCATGTGCCCGGCAGCAAGGCTTCCAGCGATATCGTCGATTGCCCGAGGAAGATCGACGACGGTGTCGATGACATGATGGGCGCCGGCCTCGTGGAGAGGTGCTGCGGCCCTGGTCCTCAGCCGACCGATTTCTGACGCGTCGAGGCGTGCCAGGTCGTTCTCGTCAAGCCCGACACCGTTCCCCGACAGCGTGACACCGACGGCCCAGCTGCCGGCGGCGACAGCCTCCGCGATGCCGGGTGCGGTGTCGTCCACCTTGACGACGGCACTCGCCGGCCAGACGGCAAGATCGATAAAGCAGCGGTACATCATGAGTGGCGTGGGTCTGCCGGCGGCAAGGTCGTCCGAGCACACCGTCACCTCCGGCGCAAATCCTTGCGTTTCGGCCAGGCGGGCAAGGGGCGTCAGGACGGAGCGGGGATACCCGGTGGTCGAGCCGATCCTGACACCGCGCCGGCGCAGGTCGCCAACAACGTCGGCAGTGCCCGGAATCAGGGCGGAACGACGGAGAGCTGTGTCCTTGATGCGTTTTTCCAGGATCCCGTGAAGACGGTCGATGTCGCCAGCCATGATGTCCTGGCCATGAACGTGGCGCCATGCAGCGGCGATGCGGGGCAGACGT
This sequence comes from Alphaproteobacteria bacterium, assembly GCA_022822575.1. GTDB lineage: Bacteria > Pseudomonadota > Alphaproteobacteria > SP197 > SP197 > SP197. The sequence goes on from JAJEBJ010000455.1 coordinate 29,616, forward strand.
GCCAGAACCTCGATGTGGTGGCGTTTGCCGAGGCCCATGGGCCCCCTCGCCTCGTCATCACGAATCATGACGCCACGATCGGCGAAGATCTCGATGAAGGCCTCGACCGGTGCCCTGGAACCGAAATCGACCACCGTGCCGGACCAGTCGAAGATGACTGCCTTGATCCCGCCCATGTCCTCCGGCCTTCGTGCCCCGGGTCAACGTAGCCGGGACCCTGGTTCTCTCCAAGCCCCGGCATGCCGATGGCGCCTTGCACGGGACGCTCGGGCCGCCTTAGGCTGGCGGGGGTCGGGGAGAACAGGTTCCATGTCGCGCGCACGCTTCGCCAGTGACGGAAAGGGTGGTCTGACACGTCACGTGCCGATCAGGATTCCACATCACGCGGCCCTGCTGGTGGTGGATGTGCAGGTCTACACAGTGACGCCGGGTGACGGTGAATTCGGCGACATCGACCCTTGCTCCATTCCGGACCATCTCGCCTACTACTTCGCCCGCCTTGAAGGGGTGACCCTGCCGGCGATCGCCCGCCTTCAGGACGCGTCGAGACGGGTCGGCATGGAGGTGATGTACACGGTCGTCGAGGCCCTGACCGGCGACATGCGGGACCTTGGGCTCGATTATCGCATCTCGGGCATCGGCGTTCCGAGAGGTTCGCCATGGGCCGACATTCCCGAAGCCATAGCCCGTCACGACGACGAGATCGTCATCTCGAAGACATCATCGAATGTCTTCGTGTCGACCAACATCGACTACGTGCTGCGCGCACTCGAGATCGAACAGATCGTGATCTGCGGCCTGCTGACCGACCAGTGTGTCGAATCGGCGGTGCGCGATGCCTGCGATCTCGGCTATCTGGTGACGGTGCCGGAAGACGCGTGCGCCACCATGAGCAGGGAGCGGCACGAGCAGTCGCTCGACATGTATTCGGGGTATTGCCGGATCGTGACGAGCGATGATGTCGTCACCGAGCTCGCCGGATTTCCCGCAACCGGTGAAGCCGGTCTGCGGGCAGTGACAGCCTGAGGAGACGCCCATGGAACGGATCATTGTCCCGCCATCAGAAGGTCGTGCGGTGCGTGTCACCGCCGGCCAGTCCATCTCCGTTGCGACGCCGAAGGGAGGCCAGGCGGCCGATTTCTTCGCCTACAACAGCACCAATGTCGACGAATGGCTGTCGCCACCGCACACGTGGGTCACCACGTTCTCGCTCAAGCCGCGCCCGGGCGACGTCTTCCTGTCGCGATTCAGACGTCCGATGCTGACGATGACAGCGGACACCGCAGACGGCGTCCACGACATGCTGCTCGCGGCCTGCGACCAGTTCCGTTACGAGTTCTTCGGCTACCGGGGCGTGCACGCCAGCTGTTCCGGGAACCTTGAGATCGCCATGCGTCGCGAGGGCTACGAGATTTCGGTCATTCCCCAGCCGATCAATTTCTTCACCAACGTGCCGGTGGATGACGAAGGACGCCTGACGGCTCCCGCCAACCGGGTCAAGCCGGGCGCCAGCGTGACCATGGAGGCATTGATGGACCTCATCTGCGTGGTCTCCTCGTGTCCTTTCGACATGCACGCCGAAGGCTGGGAGATCAACGCCGGCAACGAACCGACGGAACTCGAGATCGAGGTGGAGTGAACGCGCCGCGGGTCAGCGCTTGGAGAACTGGAAGCTGCGGCGCGCCTTGCGCTTGCCGTACTTCTTGCGTTCCACGACCCGTGGATCGCGCGTCAGGTAGCCGTTGGACTTGAGCGTCTTGCGCAGCACCGGTTCATGGAGCGCCAATGCCTTCGAGATGCCGTGACGCAGGGCGCCGGCCTGGCCCGACAGCCCGCCCCCATTCACCGTGCAGAAGACGTCATACTGGTCGACACGGTCGGCGACATGGAAGGGGCGGCCAAGGATCAGCCGCCAGGTGCCGCGCGTGAAGTACTCCTCGACGCTGCGGCCATTGACGATGATGCGTCCCACACCGGGTTTCAGCCAGACGCGGGCAATTGCGTTCTTGCGCTTGCCGGTGGCATAGGAGCGCCCCAGGGAATCAATCTGGGGTTCGGGAAGCTGGATGTCGGCGTCGGGAACGGCGAGTTCCTGGGTTTCGGCCACGATCGCCATGGTCAGGCAGCCCTTCTGTTCTTGGGGTTGCGCGCCGCCAGGTCGAGAACCTCCGGCTGCTGCGCTTCGTGGGGGTGATGCGACCCGGCATACACCTTGAGTTTCTTCATGACCTGGCGGCCGAGCGGATTGCGGGAGATCATGCGCTCGACTGCCTTGATGATGACGCGCTCGGGGAAAGCCCCGTCGAGCCGCTCGCCAAGGGTCTGGCCCTTGATGCCGCCTGGCCAGCCGGTGTGCCAGTAGAATGACTCCCCGGCCCGCTTGTTGCCCGTCAGGTGAACCTTTTCGGCATTGATGACAATCACGAAATCCCCGCAATCGACATGCGGCGAAAAGGTCGGCTTGTGCTTGCCCCGCAGGACATCGGCGATTTCAACGGCCATGCGTCCGAGAACGAGATCCTCGGCGTCAACCAGATACCACTTGCGCTCGACTTCGCGCGGCTTGGCAACGTAGGTCTTCATGCGGGTTCCGAATGGCAGTCAGCCAAGCGCAGCGGAAGCAGCGCGACCAAAGGGAGCGCGGAACCTAGTCAACATGTCCGGTGGTGTCAATGCCCGAATCCTCATCGCCGAGACTTCCATTGCCCCCCTGTCTGCCGCTTGGCTACAGTGCGGACATGGACGAACCGCTTCTCCTCACCACTCAGGAGGGCCAGGTCGCGCAACTGGCCCTCAATCGCCCGAAACAGCGCAACGCGCTCAGTGTCGCATTGATGGCAGAGCTGCAGGACGAACTCGATCGCCTGGCGGACCGATCCGACGTCCATGTCATCGTCATCGCGGGCAAGGGCAAGGCGTTCTGTGCCGGTCATGACCTGAAGGAAATCCGCGAGCATCCGGGGGCCGACAACTACAACCGCCTCTTCGATCAGTGCAGCCGCTTGATGACGACCATCGTCAGGCTGCCCAAGCCGGTGATCGCCAGTGTCGGAGGCATCGCGACGGCGGCCGGTTGCCAGCTGGTGGCGAGCTGCGATCTCGCCGTGGCCTCGGTGGAGGCAACCTTCGCCACGCCCGGCGTCAACATCGGACTCTTCTGCTCTACGCCCATGGTCGCGCTGTCACGCAACGTGGCGCGCAAGCAGGCCATGGAGATGCTGCTGACCGGCGACGCGATCGACGCGGTGCGGGCGCGGGATCTGGGTCTCGTCAACCGCGTGGTGGCGGCTGGCGATCTCGACTCCGCGACATCCCGGTTGGCGCGAACTATCGCCTCGAAGTCCCCCCTGACCCTTGCCATCGGCAAGGAGGCCTTCTACCGCCAGCTGGATATGCCCCTGGATGAGGCATACGCCTACGCCAGCCGGGTGATGACCGAGAACATGCTCAAGCGGGACGCGAAGGAGGGAATCGATGCGTTCCTCGGCAAGCGCGCTCCCCGGTGGCAGGGTGAGTGATGGCCGGTCACGACCACTACAGCGATGAGTCGTTGCGCTCGATCCTGCGGCGCTGCCGCACCATCGCCATGATTGGCGCCAGTCCGAACTGGGTGCGACCGAGCTACTTCGCGATGAAGTACCTCCAGGGCAAGGGATATCGCATCATTCCGGTCAATCCGGTCGCTGCCGGCCAGACCGTGCTGGGAGAAACCGTGCGGGGGTCCCTCGACGAGCTCCAGGCGCCCGTTCCCATGGTCGACATCTTCCGCAACTCCCAGGCGGCCGGGGGCATCGTCGACGAGGTCATCAGGTTGCGGGACGACAAGGGTTTCCAGGTCGTCTGGATGCAGCTCGGGGTGCGGAACGATGCCGCTGCCCAGAGGGCCGAGGCCGCGGGTCTCGAGGTCGTCATGGACCGCTGCCCGAAGATCGAGTACGGACGGCTCTCCGGGGAACTCTCGTGGAGTGGCGTCAATTCGGGAATCATCACGGCGAAGGTGCTCAGATTGTGACACCCGCCATTTGCCGTGTTGCCAGGGAGCGAATGTGCCGCTGGAAAGGGGGCAGTGATGAATGACGGTGACCGCCGCTACGGCATGGAGACCCGTGCCGTCCATGCCGGGGCGCGACCCGACCCCGCAACCGGAGCAAGGCAGACACCGGTCTACCAGACGACCAGCTTCGTGTTCGACGACGTCGAGCACGCAGCCTCGCTCTTCAATCTCCAGACCTTCGGCTATTTCTATTCGAGGCTGACCAACCCGACAGTGGCGGTTCTCGAGGAAAAGATCGCCAACCTCGAGGACGGTCGCGCCGCCGTCGCCTGCGCCTCGGGCCATGCGGCTCAGTTTCTTGCCTTCTTCACCCTGCTTGAGCCCGGCTCCCACATCGTTTCGTCGCGCTATCTCTATGGCGGTTCCGTGACGCAGTTCACGAAGTCCTTTGCCAGGCTCGGCTGGCAGGCCGACCTCGTCGATCCCAACGACCCGGATGTCGTGGAGGCAGCCATCCGCGACGAGACCCGCGCCATCTTCGTCGAGGTGCTGGCCAATCCCGGCGGTATCGTCGTCGACCTCGAACCCCTGGTGGCGATCGCACGCCGCCACCGGATTCCGCTTGTCGTCGACAACACCCTGGCGACACCGTGTCTCATCCAGCCCATTCACTGGGGGGCCGATATCGTCATCCATTCGGCGACCAAGTTCATTGGCGGCCATGGCACGTCGATGGGAGGCGTTGTCGTCGAGTCGGGTGCGTTCGACTGGTTTGCCAGCGGCAAGTTTCCCGGCATGACCGAACCCGAAGAGGCCTACCACGGCCTCACCTTTGCCGAGACCTTCGGTGATTTCGGATTCACCATGAAGGCGAGAACCGTGGCATTGAGGGATTTCGGGCCGTCACTGTCGCCGGCCAATGCCTTCCATCTCATCACCGGATGCGAGACCCTGCCCCTCAGGATGCAACGTCACTGCGACAACGCGCTCGAGGTCGCCCGTCACCTCGAGGCTCACCCCAAGGTCGCCTGGGTCTCCTATGCCGGACTGGAGTCGAGCCCGTGGCACGATCTCGCGCGGAAGTACCTGAGGAACGGTTTCGGCAGTGTCTTCACCTTCGGTCTGAAGGGCGGCTTCGATGCCTGCACCCGCATGGTCGAGGCATCGGGTCTCTTCAGCCATCTTGCCAACATTGGCGACACGCGAAGCCTCGTCATCCACCCGGCCAGCACGACGCACCGCCAGCTCACGTCCGAGCAACGCGCCACCGCCGGCGCCGCCGACGACACGATCCGTCTCTCCATCGGCATCGAGACGGTCAGCGATCTGATCTGTGATCTCGACGAGGCCCTGGAAAGGGCCTGACGCCTACCGGCACATTCCCCTGGATCCTTCGGCGCACACCTTCGCGCCATCCGTCCACGTGGCGCCGGTGAGGGTAGCGCCGGTGAAGTCGACATCCCTCAGAACGGCGCCGGTGAAGTCGACGCCGGTCAGATCAGCGAAGAGGAACTTGGTGTCCCGGACCTCGACGTGCCGCATGGAGGCCCCCGAAAGGTCGGCCCTGTCGAAGCGTGCGCCGGTGAGCTTCGCGCCGTCGAATGTGGCGCCGGAAAGATCCGATTCGACGAAGCGCACGCGGTAGCCGTCAATGCGCGAGAAATCGGCATTCCGGAGGTTCGCGTTGCTGAGCGCCGCGCCGCGCAGGTTGCCACCGGCGAGGACGGCCCCGGGGAAATCGATGCCGGAAAGGTTGCAGCTGCGCCAGTCGACGTTTTCAGCCGGAAGGTCGTTGCATCCGGCTTCGGCCGCACTTCCTCCGGCCACCGCCAGGAGTGCGATGACGGGAAACAGGGAAAGTGTGCGGCCGGCCATCTTGGAGCACGGTCTCCCGGGCACGCCTGACATGCGTGCCCGGGAAGGCCCACTTTCTAGATGCTGTAGTACATGTCGAACTCGATGGGATGAGTGGTGGTTTCGAAAGCCATCACCTCTTCCCACTTGAGTTCGAGATAGCCGCTGATGAGATCATCGCTGAAGACCTCACCTTTCTTGAGGAAGTCATTGTCCTCCTCGAGGGCGTTCAACGCCTCGCGCAGGCTGCCCGCTACCGTCGGCACATCCTTGAGTTCCTCGGGCGGCAGATCGTAGAGATTCTTGTCCATCGCATCGCCTGGATGGATACGGTTCTCGATGCCGTCGAGGCCGGCCATCAGCATGGCCGAGAAGGCAAGGTAGGGATTGGCGGTCGGATCGGGGAAACGGATCTCGACACGCTTGGCCTTCGGTGATGTGGCATAGGGAATACGGCAGGACGCAGAACGGTTGCGCGAACTGTAGGCGAGCAGCACCGGCGCCTCGTAACCCGGAACCAGTCTCTTGTAGCTGTTGGTCGAGGCGTTGGTGAAGGCGTTGAGAGCCTTGGCGTGACGGATGATGCCACCGATGTAGTAGAGCGCCATGTCGGAGAGGTCGGCATAGCGGTTCCCGGCGAAAAGCGGCTCTCCGTCCATCCAGATGGACTGGTGAACATGCATGCCGGAGCCGTTGTCGTACATCACCGGCTTGGGCATGAAGGTCGCCGTCTTGCCGTAGCTGTGGGCGACCCGGTGGACGACGTACTTGTACGCCTGCACGTGGTCGGCGCAGGTCAGCAACGAACCGAAGGTCATGCCGAGTTCGTGCTGTGCCGGTGCCACCTCGTGATGATGCTTGTCGATGGGAAGACCCATTTCTTCCATGGTCGTCAGCATCTCGGAGCGCATGTCGCTCAGGGAATCAATGGGCGGAACGGGGAAGTAGCCGCCCTTCTGGCGTGGCCGGTGGGCGAGATTGCCCGTACCTTCGTACTCGGTGTTGTCGTTGTAGGGTCCTTCATCCGAATCGATTTCGTAGCCCATGGCGTGGGATTCGGTGGTGAAGCGAACGCTGTCGAAGACGAAGAACTCGAGCTCGGGCCCGAAGAAGGCCGTGTCCCCGATGCCGGTGTACTGCAGATAGGCTTCCGCCCGTCTCGCCAGCGACCGCGGATCGCGCTCATAGTCCTGTCCTGTCGACGGCTCGTGGATGTCACAGTTCAGGATGAGCGTGGGCTGCGATTCGAAGGGATCCAGAACCATGGTGGCAGGATCAGGAATGAGGGTCATGTCGGATTCGTTGATGGCCTTCCAGCCGGCGATGGAGGAGCCGTCGAACATGACACCGTCGGTGAACATGTCTTCGTCAACCATGCGTCTGGACAGCGTGAGATGCTGCCATTTGCCCCTTGGGTCGGTGAATCGTAGGTCGACATAGGGGATGTCGTCATCCTCAATACGCTTGATCACACTTTCGGCATCTGACATCGCGGAGTCCTTCCCGGTTGTCTGTTGGAGATTCGAGCGTGGTTCTACACGGCATCCGGGCCGCGTTCACCGGTGCGGATGCGCAAGGCATCGTCAACCGGAACAATGAAAATCTTGCCGTCGCCAATGCGACCGGTGTGCGCCGCGTCGCGGATGGCCTCGACAGCCCGGTCAACGAGATTGTCATCGGTCACGAGTTCGATCTTCACCTTGGGCAGGAGATCAACGACGTACTCTGCCCCGCGGTAGAGTTCCGTGTGGCCCTTCTGGTGACCGAATCCCTTGACCTCCGTCACGGTCAGGCCCTGCAATCCGGCCTCGTGCAAGGCCTCCTTGACCTCGTCGAGCTTGAAAGGCTTGATCACCGCCTCGATTTTCTTCATGACGACCCCAACCCCGATGTGACACGTCAATCCTGCAAGAGGACACATGGCATGCGCGCAACCCGCCGCCGGATCAACGCATTCCGTGCAGCAACAACCATACTGCAGTATCTGGCAGATCGGATCGCTCTTGTCGAGATTCCAAAGAGGCATTGTCTCACAACGAAGTCGCCCGGAGGGCCCGTTCTGACCGGTGGAGAGTGACATGAGACAGGCCAACACCATCATGGCGAACCTCGGCACCACGGTATTCGAGGTCATGTCGCGCCTGGCCATGGAGCACGGGTCCATCAATCTTGGCCAGGGGTTTCCCGACGAGGACGGCCCCAGGGACATTCGCCAGGTGGCGGCCGAAGCTCTCATCGAGGGCCCCAACCAGTACCCGCCCATGACCGGGCTCGCCGAACTCCGCCAGGCCATCGCCGCCCACGCGCGTCGCTTCTACGGTCTCGACTACGACTGGCAGAGCGAGATCGTGGTCACATCGGGGGCAACGGAGGCGCTGGCGGACTGCTTCCTTGCCCTGCTCAATCCGGGCGACGAGGTGGTGTTGCTGGAACCTCTCTACGACTCCTATCCGCCGATGATCGAGCGGGCCGGCGCCGTCCCCCGGTATGTCACCCTCGAGCCGCCGGAATGGGAACTCGATCCCGTGGTACTCGAGGAGGCGTTCACGCCGCGAACACGCATGGTCCTTCTCAACTCGCCGATGAACCCTGCCGCACGCGTATTGACCATGGCCGAACTGGACCTCATCCGGCGGATGTGCATCGAGCACGATGTCATCTGCCTGTGTGACGAGGTCTATGAGCATCTGCTCTTTGACGGTCTCGAACACCGGCCGATCGCATCTCTTGACGGCATGCGTGAGAGAACCCTGCGAATCTCCTCGGCCGGCAAGATCTTCTCGTTGACGGGCTGGAAGGTGGGGTGGATCGAGGGGCCGGCCGACCTCATGACGGCCGTCATGAAGGCCCACCAGTTCGTCACCTTCACCACGGCTCCCAACCTGCAGAAGGCCGTGGCCTATGGGTTGGGGAAGGAGACGGCCTACTACACCGATCTCGCCGCCACGCTCCAGGGCAAGCGCGATCGCCTGGCTCGCGGTCTTGCCAGGGCCGGATTCCCGGTCCTGCCCTGCCAGGGCACCTATTTCATCAATGCCGACATCACCCCATTCGGTATCGCCGGTAGCGACGAGGCGTTCTGCCGCCTCATCACCGAAGAGGCCGGTGTCACCGCCGTTCCCGTCAGCGCCTTCATGCGCAAGGGCAGCATCGACAATCTCATCCGCTTCTGCTTCTGCAAGAAGGACGACATTCTCGACGCCGCCGCCGACAGGCTGCAACGCTTCCTCGCCTGAACCGGCTCCGCCGAACCTGGTTCGGGCTGTCCGAATGACTTCATGATCAGCATCGAATCCAGATTTCAAGCTGCCGGGCCAGAACTTCAGCAGGCACCACGGTTCCGTGCTCGGCAACTGCATGGTGATCGGCCACACCGAGAGAGTTGGCATCTCGGGGTTTGGTGACATCAACATTCGGCGGGTCAGGTTGTGTAGACCAACTCGGGTAGCACGACGTTCCATCTTTCCTGACGGAGTCGCGGCCGGAAGCTCTCTGCTGAGTCGGACCGATAACGCACGGTGATTGCATGGACGCTGCCTTCAACCAAGGTGGCGCCCTTCGGTGGTTCGTACTTCCGGGCGAGGCAGCCAACAGCAATGCCATGCCGGTCGATGATCAGCACCCGGTTGCCGTCCTGTCTCAGGCTGATCGGGTCGCCGGCAGCGAGGCTGTCGAGGGCCCGGAGCGCCGGATGACCGGCGGCCATCTGTCCCGCAAAGTCCAGGACGACCTCCGACAGGTTGAGTGTCCTGTAGATCTTCCTGCAGTCCGCCACGCCGTCGCCGTTCACTTGCGGGGTGCGATGGGTCACTGCCGGTCCGCCCATGTTGCCGATGAAGGGATGACGGCTTCCCATCGAAACGACCGCCAGGCTGCGCCGGGCGCGGGTCATCGCGACGTAGTAGAGCCGCCGTTCGGCGTCGATGTCACCACCGTTCGAATTCCGCCCCCAGCCACCGTCCAGAATGACCACATCGTCGAATTCGAGACCTTTTGCCCGATGCGCCGACAGGAGCAGCAGGCCGGTCTGGCGTTTGCGGGCATCGCGGCCCCATTCGGCAAGCCACTCGATGACATCCCTGCAGTCGGTCTCGCGGTCACCGAGTTCATGGAGCAGGTCATCGACGCTCTCTCGCAGGACGGACCACCATGGGCCTGGGGGTTGACGCTCCACCCATCTCGCCATGTCGGCAGCGCGGATGACAGAACTCGAGTGTCGCCTGAGCCAGTCTACAAGGCTTTGGGTTTCGCGCAGACGCCACACGCTGGGCGGATCGTCGGATCCGGCCTGGACGGAGATGTCATGAGCTTCGCAGTAGCTCCGCACCGGTCCCAACAGCCGCCAGTGGCGGGCGATGACCGCCGCTTTCTCCCAGTGCCAGTTGGGGATCTGCTGGGACAGGCGCTCCAGTTCATTCACTGCCAGGACGGCCTGGACGGCTTCATCGTCGGGCCCTCGCAGGATCTGCACCCGACCACGCCCGACAGGATCGAGCCGTTCAAGATCGCCCCCTGGACGGTCCTTCTGTCGGCTCTGGTTCACGACAATGTCGTGACCGGCCTTCATGCGGTCACTGGCCGGTGCGATGAGCATGTTTGCGGCATCAACGATGTTGGCCGTCGACCGGTAGTTCTCGACCAGGTGAACCGGGCGCGCCGAATAGTCATTCTCGAAGCGCCGGATGAATGTGACAGACGCGCCCTTGAAGGCGTAGATGTTCTGGTCGTCGTCGCCGACGGCAAAGAGACTGAGCCGGCTGTCTTCGTCCTCCACCGATCGCCCGGCAATGGCAGCGATCAGTTCATACTCGTCCGGTCCGATGTCCTGATACTCATCAACCAGGATCCAGCGATAACCCTCGATTATCGAATCACGCTGTGCCTCGGCCTCGTCACGGGAAAGGCCGTCGCCCCGCAAAAGCGAAACCGCCTGCCGGAGTATCCTGTCAAAGTCTCCTTGCGAAATGTCGCCGGACTGACCGGCGAAGCTCGCCCCGACCAGGCGCATCGCCAGACCGTGACAGGTGGACACCGTCACGCCGCGGGCATCGTCGCCGAGAAGATCGACGAGCCGGCGCCGTATCTCGGTTGCTGCGTGGCGGTTGTAGACGAGGGCGAGGATGCCTCGCGGATCCTGCCGGCGGACCCGGATCAGGTATGCGATTCGGTGCACCAGGACCCGTGTCTTTCCCGATCCGGGGCCGGCAAGCACGAGAACACTTGTCTGCTCACGATCATCGGCGACGATCCGGGCCTGCCGGGCGTTGGCGAGGGACTCGACGATTGCGGCCCAGGATTCCGGAGTGGTCTGGCGCCGGAGCGCCGCAGCGCTACGGGGCAGCCACTTCTCGACGAACCCCTGCCGGTCGTGAGTAAAATAGTCGTCCATCAGACGCAGTGCATCAGGCATGGATTCCAGCCCACGCTCGGCGTAGGTCGCAATGATGTGGGTCTGGAGAGTTTGCTCGTCATAGTGGATATGAAGTGGCTGGTAGTCGGTCTCGGTGAACTTCCGGTTGCCCGGGTCGAGACGGATGGTGATCGCGGGCCGGAAGATCGTGAGTCCCCTGCCGAGAGTGACCACGGCCTGCTCGTGGAGCCAGAGCAGGGCGTGGTCGAGCAGGCTCGAAGGATCGCTGATCTCCTGTGAGAGCTCGAGGTCGTTTCCAAGCGCGGAGATCAGCGCGCCCAGCGTTGTTGGGACCTGCACGTCCTTCCCGCGGGCCCTGGCGGGTGCGGTATCGGCAAGCGACGCAAGCAACACGTCGGCGGCCCTGCGTCGGAGCCGGGACGTCAGTGTGAGCTTGTCCCAGGGGCGCTGCAGGCGGAGCGAGAGGTGCTGGCGATCGATCTTGCGCACCTGAAAGCTGCCGACCCCCTCCGCATCTTCCCGGCCATCCCGGGCGATCCCCCGGATGAGCTTCTCGACGATATCGGGCCGAACCGTCGCGTGACCGGCGTCGCGCAGCAGCTGAGAAGCGAGTCGGAGGCTGAGGGAGGACACCTCGCCGACTTTCAGGTCGGGCGCGAGTCCTTGCATCCGGTCAAGCAGTTCGCCTTCCAGTCCGGACACGTCAACGAGGCGCTTGCGGGATGAATCCTCGACGCCGAGATGAATGAAGACGGTGATTGACGTGTCGTTCGATGCGATCCCCAGTTCCTCGAGAAAACTGAGTGCCTTGCGCAGGCGCGCTGGCGTGAAGCCGGACTCCCCGCAGAGTTCGTCGGTCGAGATGCCGCGGTCGGGCGGGGAATCGAACAGGCTACGCACCAGCCGGAGAAGCTTCGCCCGGTACCCCGTACTCGCACTGGAGGCTTCGATCCGTTCGCGGGCCTCGTCCATCGTCCGGATCTTCAACGAGGATGGGAACACGCGGACGAAGTTCTCGTCGCGCTTCAGGAGAGCTGCCTCTTCCAGCCACGAGACGGCAATCTTCACCCGAGTATCGTCGGAATCCCTGTCCCTTCCGAAGTCCCCATCGATGTCTTCCTTGACGATCTCGCCGGGTGTGGCGATGACTTCGCCATCCCGCCTGGATCGCCGTGCGAGACGCCGCAGGGACTTCAGGATCGTCGCGATCTCCTTCTTGTCGAGACGCCCGCGCGCCGAGAGACGAAACTGCTTCTCGATGTCGTCGTTGCAGTAGAGCAGGACGCAGCGGGCGGGCTCGCCATCGCGACCCGCGCGCCCGGCCTCCTGGACATAACTCTCCAGCGAGCCCGGGATGTCAGCATGGATGACAAGGCGGATGTCGGGCTTGTCGATGCCCATGCCGAATGCGTTGGTTGCCACGATAATGCGCAGTTCGCCGTCGGTGAACTGCTGCTGGGTCTCCAGCTTGGCTTCGGGCTTGAGCCCGGCATGGTAATGGGCGGCGGCGTACCCCTTCTCCTTCAGGAATTCTGCGATCCTCTCGGTCGCGCTGCGGGTTGCGCAATAGACGATCGCCCCCGACGTGCCATCACCGGGCAGTGCGTGTCTGAGAACTGAAACGATGTCGCCAAGCTTTCCGGTATTGTCCGTTTGAACAACGTCAAATGAGAGATTGTCACGCTGCGCGCCGCCATCGATCCTCTGGAGATCGATGTCGAGCTCCTCCCGAAAGTGTCCGCATATGTCGTCGATGACGCCGGGCTTGGCTGTTGCCGTCAGGCAGATCAGTGGAGCGGGTGCGCTGTCGGCGGAGTATTCGCGAACGAACCGCGCGATGTACCGGTAGTCCGGGCGAAAGTCGTGACCCCACTTGGAGACGCAATGCGCTTCGTCGACGATCCAGTAACCGACCTCCCGCTGTTCCAGGATCGACCGTACCGAGGGGTTTCTCAGTTGCTCCGGCGAAACGAGAAGCATGGACGCATCGCCGAGGCGAACCCGGTCGAGCGCATCATGGCGTTCGGGCAGCGACAGGAGACCGTTGACCGTAACGCAGGACGATATGCCCTGCCGTTTCAGGCTGGCGACCTGATCGGCCATGAGCGCAACGAGCGGCGAGATGACGACGGTGAGTGCGCCGGTCCGATGATAGGCCGCGAGCGCCGGAAGCTGATAGCACAGGGATTTGCCGGTCCCGGTCGGAAGGATTCCGAGAACCGGGGTCTTTGCGAGCCCGGCTGCGACGATGGCCTCCTGCAGGGAGCGGCCGTCACCGCCGGCCGGTTTCGGCCTGAACCCTTCGAAGCCGAACCATTTGCCAAGAAGGCTGACCGGGTCGGCCCAGGTCCGGCACCACGCGCAGTCAGGGTCGGTGCAGGATGTGTCACGGAGCCTTCGGACGAGTGCGCCGGCTTCGGGAAACTGATGGCGCACCCAAGGCGGCATGACGGAGTCGTCTCCGGCCACCGAAATCCAGGAAAGGGCGTAGGCAAGAGACCACCCGGTCCGCTCGGCCTCCAGGATCGCCTGTTTCGTCTGGCGGATGCAGGCCCGGTCGGAGAGGACATGTCGAATGGCCTTGTTGGCCTCAGGAGCGTCGGGTCTGGGCGCATCTCTCACCGACCGGAAGACTGCGTCGAAGCCCTGCGGGTTCTCACTCGACGTGATGAGCCAGTGGAGCGCGGCCAGGAGGTCGGGATCGTGTCCTGCAAGCTTGCGCAGTTCGTCAAGCTGGCTTTGCAGGACGGTGAGGACGAGCCTGGAGTCCTGCTCGGGGTCGCTGGCGTTCCCGGCTTGCAACCGTCCATCCTTGTAGTGCTTGACCAGGCGGTGATAGGGATTGCGGGGAAAGGCGAGCGGATTGAGCCAGAGCGTGTCAATCGGAGGCTTCGCCAGGATCTGCAGTCCGGCATTCGCCTCCCTCAGATACGGCAGATCGTGCAGGATGACGTTGTGACCCAGCGCCAAGTCCGCGCCGGAAGAATAGGCATCCAGCGCGAGCAGGGCCTCCGCAAGGTTGCCACCACGATAAGTGCAGGTGACGCTCTCATCCGACCGGACGGCTGCGAAGCTCAGAATCCGGCCGGTGTTCGGATCGACTTCGAGGTCGACAGAAACGCATCTCGAGACAAGGTCCGCCTTTTCCACTGTGTTCCCGATTCCCTCCCCCATCAGGAATACGCAACAGACATGCGGATGCCGGCCAGAGCGATGTGCAATCTAGCGGAGATCGGTCTGTCAATGAACATCGGCGCCCGTGCTGCCAATGATCCACCTGTAGCCTCATGGTTCGTGTCGCCTCGTTGCCTGCATGAACCGTCTCGCGCGGGCCGCCAGCGGCGCAGGTTCCGATGTCGTCACCGGCTTGAACGCGCCTCGCGAAGGTCCGTGAGGTCACGACGATGACGTCGTTCGAAGGCCAGCCCAGGACAGAAGACGGTCTCCGGAGGGATCTTGCGACGATAGGCATCGCTCAGGGGATGACCCTGCTGGTCCACTCCTCGCTGAGTTCGATCGGCTGGGTGGTCGGCGGGGCTCCAACCGTGGTGCGTGCACTCCTGTCCGCACTCGGGGAAGGCGGTACGTTGGTCATGCCGGCGGCGACGCCTCTTTGCGCGGATCCCGCGACATGGACGAGTCCCCGACTGCCGGAGGCCTGGCTGGATGACGTCCGGGAGCATCTTCCGGTCTTCGACGCCCAGACGACTCCGACAACCATGGGCGCCATATGCGAGAGCTTTCGCACCTGGCCTGACACCCTGCGGAGCACTCACCCTGTCGAGTCCGTCTGTGCCCGCGGCATTGAGGCGCCAGGCATTGTCAGCGAACACCCCCTGG
>JAJEBJ010000270.1 GCA_022822575.1 Alphaproteobacteria bacterium
ATCCGAGCCGCCGGACGGCACGCACGGCAATGGCCTCACCACAGGAGCCTCACAACAGGAGCCGTACCATGGGAAAGGAAACGATTCCGGCAAAAGCGCGGCGAACCGCCGAAATCCCGCCCTTTTACGCAACCATCGACATGGCGCTGGCACGTGGCCGGATGGCCGAAGGAGAACTGCGCGAAGGTCGTCTGGTGCGTCTTGCCGACCCACTGGAGATCAGGATTCCCGACGCCTACTGGATGCTCGTGCAACCGGACAGCGCAGATCGAACGGGCATCAAGACTTTCGTCAACTGGCTCATAGGGGAATGTGCCAAGCCTGGAGCATGGTCGAAATAACAGACCATTGACCCCAGCCTTTGGACCACCAGCGAGACGTCACTGCTGTACAGTTCGCTCAAGAGGCGGGCGTTGGGAAAATGGGCAGAGTAGTCGACGGCGAATGGACAAAAGACGAAGGGGACCTGTTCCGGAATGGCGGATTCAAACGTCTGGCATCCCGGTACAGCGACGAGATTCCTGACGACGTTATCGCTGCCGCAACAGCGGAGCCCCGTCGTCTTTTCATGATCGCTTCGCTCAGCTGTCCCTGGTCGCATCGTGCCTTGATCTTGCACAGGATCAAGACCCTGGACTCGATGGTGCCGGTCAAGATCGCGTCGGGAAGACGGGACAAGGGATATCCGGTCAATGACAACCGCGTCTGGCGCCTTCCGGGCACCAGGCGAGATGTCGCTTACGTATATGAAGTCTGCACCGCTTCGGATGGTACCTATACCGGTCGCGCCAGTGTTCCCCTGCTGTGGGACAGTGCGAAAGGTCAGGTGGTTTCGAATGATTCCCTGCAGATCATGAGGGCCTTCGACCGCATTGAGTCCTGCCCTTCAAATGGTGACATCACCTTGTACCCAGACGACCTCCGGTCCAAGATCGACGAATTCAATGGCCGGATCTGCTTTGATCTTGCGAACGGTGTCTATCGCGCCGGCCTCGCGCGCAGCCAGCGTCACTACGACGATGCCGTGGCGGATGTCTTTAAGACACTCGATCTGCTTGAGGCGCGTTTGGCCCGCGGCCGATTGATGTTCGGACGGCGATTGACGATCGCGGATCTCGTGCTGTTTCCGGTGCTGGTGAGATTTGACGTCGTGTACCATTCGCACTTTCGGTGCACGCGGCGCCGATTGGTCGACTACCCCATGCTCTGGGCCTATGCCCGTGATCTCTTGGATTGGGACCCCTTCGCACGTGATATGGATTTCGCCGCCATTCAGTCCGGCTATTTCCACAATGACGGCGACCACAATCCCCATGGCATCGTTTCCGAACGACCGGACTGCGACTGGTCTGCACCGCATGCGCGGGACGTCTTCGGTGCGCCGCAGGTCAGCCTGCGCGCTGGCGGGGTTCGTGAATTCGAGCCGCTGGCCAAGCCTGCGAACGCATACAGGCTGGACTCGAGATGACTTCATTCCTCGCTGTGCTGACCATAGTGGCCATTGCCGCCATCACGCCCGGCCCGAACAACTTCATCGTCATGTCCGCATCGCTCCGTGGTGGCGTCATGGCCGCCGTGCCGGCAATTGCGGGCGTGATCACCGGATCAATCGCGTTGCTGGTCCTGGTCTGGGCCGGCGCCGGTACACTGTTTGAAATGATCCCGGAAATTCAGTCGGTCCTGCGCATCGCGGGGGCTGCCTACCTGATTTGGCTTGGTGTCTGCCTGGTTCGGAAGGCCAACGGACCGGGCGACAGAGAGGATGATCGGGCCCTGCCCGAAACCACATGGGGAGTTGCGGGCTTTCAGCTCCTCAATCCGAAGAGCTGGGTCCTGGTGATCACCGCGGTCTCCGCAGTGGGCGGAACCCTGGCCAGCATGGTGTCGCTTGCCGTGACATTCGTGGCGGTCATGGGGGTCTGTCTCACGATTTGGTCTGTTGCGGGCCAACTGATTTCCCATTGGCTGCTCGACCGGCATTCCAGACGCATATTCGATACGGTGATGGGCGTGCTGCTCATGGGATCCGCCGCGATGCTGCTACCGTAGGTCCAGCCTTTTCTTCGCGGAACGATTCAGAGTGGTACAGACACTTGGCGCAGCTCTCGCGGAAAAGTGCTTGAGGACGAAAGCGGTGCATGACCGGCACTTCCGCGCTACAGGGCGTCGCACAGCCGATGCCTTGTGCCTTGGGCCCTCCGCTACTCAGCGACGACCGGATCGATCGGCCCAAACGGTCCGCCGACGGCCATCTCGACCGCTCGCGCTACCGCCAGCACCGTCGCCTCCCCCCTGGGTGGTCCGATCAGCTGGATGCCGATGGGCAGGCCTTCAGACGAAACCGCAACCGGAACCGAAGCCGCGGGCAGCCCGGTCGTCGTGGCAAGAAACGCGAACTTCATCCAGCCAAGGTAGTCGCCGAAGGCTTCGCCCTCGATCTCGTCGATCCATTCGATGTCCGAGTTCCTCGGCATGCAGCCGACGGTCGGGCAGGCGAGCACGTCGAAGCTCTCAAGAAAGCCCTGCATCACCAGAAAGAGCCTCGTCCGGTCGATGTTGGCGTCGGCAAAGTCCTCAAGCGTCAAGGTACGCGCAAATTCCCAGTTGTCGCGCAACGCAGGCTTGAAATGGCGATGGACGTCTCCCGGCAGGCGCGAGAATGATGCCACGAAGCCGAGAGCCCGCAGCTTGCGGTAGGTGTCTTCCAGCCCGGTCAGGTCCGGGCAATCCTCAATGACCGTTCCGCCGTCGGCCTCGATCCTCTCGACGGCCCATACGAGTGCGTCGCGGATAGGAGATTCCACGGGGCAAAGGCCGTCAAGGTCGGGCGCGAATGCGATCCGCACCTTTGGCGTTGCACGCACAACGGCATCCTGAAAGGACGATTCCGGCGATGGCAGGGACAGCGGAAATCGAGGTTCGAATCCCGCGAGCGAGTCCAGAAACAGCGCACAATCCCGAACCGAGCGCGCCATGGGACCGATCACGCCATCGGCAATGTGGCCCGCACTGGCGCCTGCCACGAGGGTCGTCGGCACCCGTCCAGGCGTGGTGCGAAGCCCGACAACGCCGCAATAGGCCGCCGGCGTGCGCAGTGACCCGCCGTGATCGGAGCCTTGGCTGAGCCACGTTTCTCCCGTGGCGAGCGAGGCTGCCGCCCCTCCGGAGGATCCGCCGGGGTTGAGGGCTGTGTTCCATGGATTCCTTGTCGCGCCGAAGACGGCGTTGAAGGTGTTGCCGCCCGCTCCCATCTCGGGCGTGTTGGTCTTGCCGACGACGAGCCCGCCGCGCCGTTCCAGCCTTTCGACGAAATGGTCCGAGAAGTCGGGGACGTGATCCGCAAGGCCCAAGGTTCCGAACGTTGTCCGA
The DNA here is from genome assembly GCA_022822575.1 of Alphaproteobacteria bacterium. Taxonomy (GTDB): domain Bacteria; phylum Pseudomonadota; class Alphaproteobacteria; order SP197; family SP197; genus SP197. The sequence goes on from JAJEBJ010000270.1 coordinate 3,370, forward strand.
ACACCCTTGACCCGATCCAGATCCTTGATGCCGAGGGGTAAGCCGCCGAGCCAGCCCGGGTGGGAGGCATGCTTGTCGGAAAGCGCCCTGGCGGCCGTGCGGGCGCGGTCGGGACATGGGGTGGGCATGGCGTTGACCGCCGGCTCGACCGTCTCGATCCTGGCCAGGGACGCGTCGAGGAGTTCGTCTGAGGAGACTTCCCGCCTTTTGAGGAGGTCCACCACCTCGTGTGCCTCCAAAGCGCAGAGTTCCGGTCCGGTGAAAACCGGGAGCATGTCATTGCACATGGCTTGCCTCGCATTTGCTGCCTGCGTCGGCGGACAGGCGCTGAAATTTCTTCGCATTCGGCATGGATTTGTCGGATTCCGCTTGGTTCAGAAAGGGAAGTAACGCTACCACTGCCGGGCGCACAAGGGGGGCGAAGACATGGAATTCGGGTTGGACGAAGAGCAGGAGATGATCGTCTCGACCGTCCGAAGCTTTGTCGAAAACGAGATCTACCCCCACGAGGCCGAGATCGAGCGCACGGGGCATGTCCCGCGCGAGCTGGGCGATGAGATCAGGAAGAAGGTCATCGACCTCGGCTTCTATGCCTGCAATTTCCCGGAGGAGGTGGGTGGTGCCGGGCTTTCCCATGTCGATTTCACGCTCGTGGAGCGGGAGCTGGGGCGCGGTTCCATGGCGCTCACGCATTTCTTCGGACGACCCCAGAAGATCCTGATGGCGTGCAAGGGGGACCAGCGGGAGCGCTACCTCCTGCCTGCTGTACGTGGCGAAAGAATGGACGCGCTGGCAATGACCGAGCCGGATGCCGGTTCCGACATTCGCAGCATGAAGTGCTCGGCGGTCCGCGACGGGGGCGACTGGGTCGTGAACGGATCCAAGCACTTCATTTCCGGCGCGGAACATGCGGACTTCTTCATCGTCTTCGTGGCGACCGGTGTCGACGAGACCCCGAAGGGCGCGAAGAAGCGGATCACCGGGTTCCTTGTCGACCGAGGCCATCCGGGCTTCGAAGTGCGGGACGGATACAACTCGGTCAGCCACCGGGGCTACAAGAACTGCATCCTGACTTTCGAAGATTGCCGACTGCCCGAGTCCCAGGTGCTGGGCGAGGTCGACAACGGGTTTGCCGTGATGAACGAATGGCTCTACGCGACCCGGCTGACGGTCGCGGCGTCTTCGGTCGGGCGTGCGCGGCGCTGTCTCGACTATGCCGTGAATTACGCCGCCGAGCGCCGGCAGTTCGGTCAGCAAATCGCGAAATTCCAAGGCGTGAGCTTCCAGATCGCCGACATGATCACCGAAATCGATGCCGCCGACTGGCTGACATTGGCGGGGGCCTGGCGGCTGGACAGGGGATTGCCGGCGAACCGCGAGATTGCCTCTGCCAAGCTCTATGCATCCGAGATGCTCGCACGAGTGACAGATGCGACGCTGCAGGTCTTTGGCGGCATGGGCCTCATGGACGACTTGCCGATCGAGCGATTCTGGCGCGACGCCCGGGTCGAGCGTATCTGGGATGGCACTTCGGAAATCCAGCGACATATCATCAGCCGCGAGCTCTTTCGGCCGCTTGGCGCATGAACCATGCGGTTCCGGAATGCAGGGACGTGCACATGGGTGGTCTCCAACGCCTTCTGAAACCGCGAAACATTGCCGTGATTGGCGGCGGAACGTGGTGCGCGAACGTGATCCGCGAATGCCGAAAGATTGGATTTGATGGCGAGGTCTGGCCCGTGCATCCGACTCGAGACGAAATCGACGGGCTGCCCGCGTACAGATCTGTCGCGGCCCTTCCTTCATCCCCGGATGCAAGCTTTATCGGAATCAATCGCGAGGCAACGATCGAGGTGGTGCGCAGCTTGAGGGAAGCGGGAGCAGGCGGGGCGATATGCTTCGCATCCGGCTTTCGCGAGGCGGAGGCCGAAACGGGCGACGGGGGCGACATGCAGGAGTCCCTGCTGGCGGCGGCGGGCGACATGCGCTTCCTGGGTCCCAATTGCTATGGGCTGCTCAACCTTCTCGACGGGACGGCGCTTTGGCCCGACCAGCACGGCGCGAGGCGGACCGGGCGGGGCGTGGCCGTGATCACCCAATCATCCAACATGGCACTGAACCTGACCATGCAGACGCGCGGGCTGCCCCTGGCCTACGTGGTTGCAGGAGGCAATCAGGCGCAGACGGACCAAGCCGAAATCGGAACGATCTTTCTGGAAGACGAGCGTGTGACGGCACTTGGCCTGCATGTCGAGGGCATCGGAGACGTTCGCCGCTTCGAGTCCATGGCAAACAGGGCGCGGTCACTTGGCAAGCCGATCGTCGCCCTGAAGGTCGGCGCGTCCGAGCAGGCTCAGGCCGCAACCGTGTCCCATACCGCCTCGTTGGCCGGCAGCGCGGCTGGAGCGCGAGCGATCCTCGCACGACTTGGAATCGGGCAGGCGGAGAGCCTTCCGGTGTTTCTGGAAGCGCTCAAGCTCCTCCATGTTGCCGGTCCCCTCGCGTCGAACCGCATCGCCTCGATGTCATGCTCGGGCGGCGAGGCGTGCCTGGTTGCGGACATGGCGCTGTCCACCGGGCTGGAGTTTCCACCATTGTCCGAAATGCAGCGCGCAGACCTCGCCAAGGTGCTCGGCCACAAGGTCGCGCTCGCCAATCCCCTAGACTATCACACCTACATTTGGAGGGACGGTCCGGCCTTGACGGCTTGCTTTACGGCGATGATGCAGGGAGATCTTGACATTGGCATGGTCGTCCTCGACATGCCGCACGCTGACCGTTGCGACCCGACTGAATGGGACAGCGTTCTGGAAGCCGTCGAGACGACGCGGAAAGCGACGCAGGTCCCCATGGCAATCGTTTCCACCCTTCCCGAAAAC
>JAJEBJ010000060.1 GCA_022822575.1 Alphaproteobacteria bacterium
GATGTCGCGACGCTAGATGAGGCAAGCCGGGAGTGTCAACATCAACGACGCTCCAGGAGACTCCCGCCACCGCGTCAGCTGGGGGTGACATTGGGCCGCAGGAAGGTGACGCGCCCGCAAGGACGCCGCCTGAAGCAGAGACTGAAGAAGAGCGCCGGGCGCAGTCCGTCGTCGATCCGGTGGCTGGAACGCCAGGTCAACGATATCTGGACCGAGGGCGCCCGGCGCGAGGGATGGCGGTCGCGGGCGGCATACAAGCTCCTTCAGCTTGATGAGCGATTCTCTCTCCTGGGCCCCGGAACCCGGGTGGTCGACCTTGGCGCCGCGCCCGGCGGATGGTCCCAGGTGGCCGCCGGCCGGGTTGCAGGAGCGCCCGTGATCGCGGTGGATGTCCTGGAGATGGAGGGTCTCGCCGGCGTGACGATCGTTGCCGGCGACATCCGTGACAGGCAGACCCACGACGCCGTACTCGAGGCACTCGATGGCGAGGCGAACCTCGTCCTCTCGGACATGGCTGCACCGTCGACAGGGCACCGTTCAACGGATCATCTGCGAACCCAGGCCCTTGCCGAGGAGGCTGCAGCCTTCGCAACAGCGGTGCTTGCTCCTGGAGGTTGCCTTGTCGTGAAGGTCCTGCGCGGGGGCGCCGGGACGACCCTGCTCTCCGCCCTGCAGCGAGACTTCGTGCGGGTTCATCACGTCAAGCCAGAGGCCAGCCGCCAGCAATCTTCAGAGATTTACGTCGTGGCGCGAGGATTTCGCAGGAACGCTTCGTGATCCTGCAAGGGTGCGTTCGCTACTGCTCCGCATCCGGTCCCTGGTCGATCCATCCGGCGAGAAGATAGCGGTAAAGATCAAGGGCAAGCCGCTCCTCGTTTTCTTCGAGCCAGTGGAGGGCGGCCTGTGTCAATTCCATCGTCCGGCAGGGTTCATCCGCCACGACAGTCAACGCCCGGTCACCGGGCCATACAGGATCTCCGGGACCACGCTGGCGGAGGCGCGATCCCGAGGCGTCGTACACCGTGGCGTGGCCCGCCTGCAGCAACTGAAGACCAACCCGGGAACCCCCCGGTCCGGCGAGCACCTCACCGGCGGCGTACTCGCGTGGCGTCAGCCATGCTCCGAGGGCCGCGATCAGATCCTCGTGTCGAATCTGGCGTTCGAGGTGGCGTTCCAACTCGTCTGCCGTCCGTCCCAGCAGCGAGGCACGCCGCTTGTCCCCGTCTGCGGCTTCCGCCTTCCATGCCGCGATGGTGAGATCCTCGCACCGTTCGACGCCGCCGTTCAGCGTCGCTACCGGCTGCAACGCGGCGTATCCGGCAGGCGGAAGGTTGCGTTCGAATCCGAGCATCAGCTTCGCGGAGGGTGCGCTCAACACGACCCCTACCCCGAGGGCACGAGCGGTCTCCAGGGTCCGACCCAACGCATTCACTGCCGAGTAGTCCAGACCGGAAACCCGGGTGAAATCCAGCATCAGGCATACCGGTCGCGGCGTTTCGTCCAGCACCTGCCTGAGATTGTCGACCAGGGGATAGATGCTGCCGAAGAAGAGGTAACCGTGCAGGCGATAGAGTCGGACACGGCTTGCCTCCTCCACCAGGATGGCACGATCGGGAACGGGACGGGCCCTGTGGCTGCGGACATCGTTGAGGGTGAGACGGGCCTCGATGGGGTCCACACCGCTGAGACGCACCGCAAAGAAGAGGAGCGCGGCCACGATCCCGACTCCGATACCTTCCAGCAGACCGAAAGCGATGATTGTGAGAAAGATCAGAACGATGATGGCGAACTCCGGCCAGGGAAGCCGCCTGTGACTGCGCACGAGGCTTCCGTCCAGCATGCCGAGGCCGGCGAAGACCAGGATGCCTCCCACGAGCGGTACCGGCACCAGTTCCAGCAACTGATCGCCTGCAAAGAGTGCGCTCGCGATGACGAGGGCGGCCACCATGCCCGTCAGTCGCGTGGCGGCGCCAAACAGCTTGCTCCGCAACGATGCGGGCACGATCAGGGTCGCCACCGTTCCTCCGCCCGCTCCGGCGACCAGGCTCGCCAGACCCATTGCCCGGAATTCCCGGTTCCAGTCGAGCTCTTCGCCCGCGGCGAGTTCGAGTCCCGCGATGTTCATGACCACGCAGACAAGCGCGACGATGACCAGCGTCAAGATGTTGGGGATCTGCCTCGCCATCGCGTCCCAGTCCACGTGCGCTAGGTCCCCGGGAAGCAGCACCGGCCACAGGACGCCGTCCGCTGTACTCGTGAACAGCAGGCCGGCGGTCCGCGCCTCGTCGCCCGAGATGCCAAGGGCGGAGAGGGCGGCGTGGTAGGAACCCACCGCAAGCGCGACGCTGACCGGCAGAATCAGCGCATGACCCCAGCGCCTCATGGCAAGGTAGAGCAGGATCCCGAACAGAGTGCCCGGAATCCATTTCCACAGCGTGGATGATTCCACCAGCGCCGGAAGCGATCGCCAGTCCGGTTCGGCGCCCATCAGGGATAAGGCCGCCAGGCACACGGCTCCGCCGATGCCTGCCACGAACCCGCCCGCCACGGGATAGGGGATGAAGCGCATCAGGCCCGCGAGCCGGAAGCGTCCAATCGTCAGGCAGCAGGAGCCGGTGACGAGCGCGGCGATTACCAGCGCTACGACAATGGTCACGAACCGCTCATCACCGGCGGCCTCCATCGTCGATCCGATGAGAGCCATCACGATCACCAGCGCCGGAGAGAGGCCCGAAATCGCCCCGCGAAACCCGCCCGTCAGGGCGATGATCATGCAGGCGGCAAAGTTTCCGAACAACACAAGGGCGACGCCCTGGGAAGACCAGGGGGCGAGGGCGCCCGAGAAGATGAAAACGCCAAAGGCGATCTGGGCCACCAGCAATCCGACGCCCGACGTGAAACCTGCCGCCAGCGCCGGCACGGCCTTGGCCGACAGGACATCCGCCCGGAGTTCCGACGCCAGCTCCCGGATCACATCGGCCGCTCCATGGCAGGATGGGTCGTCTTCACCGTCACTTCCCCGCCCGTCGATGTTCACCCTACACATGACGAGCGGAGCACGGCAACGGCGCTGTTGAGCCACAGCGCAGATAATCGCCCCCGGAACTGCGTGAGGCGCCGCGACGGCAGGATTGTCGGCCATCGGATCGGCGGAGTCTGACAAGCCGTTACGGGCGCGTCGGCGGATCGGGCCACTTTGACGACCCTGCTCCGGTTTCTCCTGCGGCGAAGGACTGGCTAGTGCCGGCAATCAGCGGGGTGCGTTGGCGATCGCGCGCCGCTCAACCCGTCAGGCCGCAGCTGTCGACCGCACCAGCTTGATTGGAAGTCGGTGAGGCCGGTCGTTGCCACCAGGCGCCCATTGCGCTGGTTCAGGCCCGACAGTTGCGGCACTATCGTCTCCCGCACGGTCCTTGATCCATTGCAGGAGCCCCAGAGATGAGCCGCATGTATTCCGAGGATCACCGAAAGCTGCAGGACCTCTTCGGAACCCGTGCCATGGCGGATTACCTTGAAGAAAGCGACTTCCGGGAGACGATCGATGACGCCTCGAAGCGCTTCATCGAGGAGCGCGACATGGTGTTTCTTGCGACGCTGGATCATGAGCGCCGGCCGACCGTGTCCTACAAGGGCGGTGATCCCGGATTTCTCAAGGTGCCCGATTCCGGGACAGTCCTCTTCCCGAGCTACGACGGGAACGGCATGTACCTCTCCATGGGCAACATCGGCGGGCAGGGTCAGGTCGGCATGCTGTTCATCGACTTCGAGGTGCCGCGGCGGCTGCGGCTTCAGGGCATGGCGACGGTGAGCGACGATCCGGCGCTCACCGGACTCTGGAAGGAGGCGCAGCTCGCGATTTGCGTTTCGGTGACGGGTCTCTGGGTCAACTGCCCTCGATACGTCCATCGATACCGGAAGGTCAGGGCGTCTCGCCATGTTCCGCGACGAGACGGCGACACGCCGTTCGCCGGCTGGAAGCGGATCGATACGGTCTCGCCGGTGCTGAACGAAGACGAACGCGTCGAGGCCGACCGTCTGGGGCCCATCACCGAGGAGGAATGGGTCGCCATGGTTGATGCCGGAGACGAGGACGCCTGAGCAGCACCGGCGTTCGTTGAGAGCACCGGACAATGCAGTGCGGAGGGCGGGCCGGCGAGGAAAGAAACCGTCACATGTGGTCATAACCGGCCGCCGCTGGTGGCGTTGTCTGTCTCGGCGCGGGCCACTATTCTGTCGTGAGTGCACGGGAGATCCCGGCAACACAACAGGGAATTGGAGAACAGGGTCAAATGGAATCCAGACAAGACGTGGAACGGTTCGTTGACCGCATGAAGATGGGCAATCTCTCGCGACGCGAGTTCAAGGCGGGACTGGCGTCGGTGGGTCTCGGCATGACGGTCGCGCCGCTTTCCGGACACCCGGCCCTTGCCCAGGGCGACGAGCATCCCACCTGCTTCACGTGGGCGACCTACGATGTGCCGGAAATGCACCAGGAATACATCGACAAGCACGGTGCGTCGCCGAACTTCACCCTGTGGGGTGACGAGGAGGAAGCGGAAGCCAAGATGATTGCCGGCTTCCGGCCGGATGTCGCCATGCCGTGCTCCTACAAGGTGCAGAAGTGGAATGACTTCGGCTTCCTGCAGCCGATCGACACCAGCCGGCTCTCACACTGGGACGACGTCATTCCCGTCCTCAGGAACGTGCCGGACATGATGATCGGTGGCCAGCAGCTCATGGTCTGCGCCTGGTGGGGTCTCACCTCCGTCACCTTCAGGACCGATCTCGCGCCTGAATACATCGATCCGGACACCCACACCTGGGGCATCCTGTGGGATCCCAAGTACGCCGGCAGACTGTCGATGATCGACAGTCTCATCGACGGCGTCATGGTGGCGGCGATCTATTCAGGGGCCGCCGATCCCTTCAACATGACCCCGGAGGAAGTCGAGGTCACCAAGCAGCTCATGGTCGAGCAGCGGCCCCTGCTGCGCTACTACACGAACGACACCACGAGCTGGGAGCAGGCGCTTGCCTCCGGCGAACTGGTGGCGGCCGCCTCGTGGAACTCGTCGCCGCTCGCCCTTCTTCAGGAAGACGTTCCGGTGGCGTTCATGAATCCCAAGGAAGGACCGATGACGTGGACGTGCGGCATCACGCTGATGTCCTTCGCAGACGAGGCCAAGATCGACCGCGCCTATGATCTCATCGACGCCTTCCTCGCTCCGTCGACGGGTGACTTCTGGGTGCGGTCCTACGGCATGGGTCATTCGAACACCAAGACCTACGAGGCCTTCTCGTCTGACGAACTGACGAT
>JAJEBJ010000316.1 GCA_022822575.1 Alphaproteobacteria bacterium
TTGGTGAAGCTCATCGAGCTCTTCTTGCCAAATGGCGGGTTGGCAAGGACGTAGTCGAATGTCGCCGACGGTGTAGAGATCAGGGCATCAGCAGGTGAGATCGCCGTCTCGCCTGTCATCTCTCCAATTCCGTGCAGTAGCAGGTTCATCAGGCACAGCCTACGCGTCCCCGCCACGATCTCGTTGCCATGGAACGTCGCGTGCTTCAGGAACGACTTCTGGTCCCTGTCGAGGGCAAAATTATGCGAATCGGTCAGGAAGTCGTGGGCGGCCAGGAAGAATCCGCCGGTTCCGCAGGCCGGGTCCGCGATCGTCTTGCCCGGTTCCGGACGCACACACGCCACCATCGCGCGGATCAAAGCACGGGGCGTGAAATACTGCCCAGCGCCGGACTTGGTGTCCTCTGCGTTGCGCTCCAGTAGCTCCTCGTAAATGTCGCCCTTCACGTCCGCATCCAGCACCACCCAGTTCGTGCCGTCGACCATGTCGATCAGGCGGAACAGTTTGGCCGGATCGGTGATCTTGTTCTGCGCTTTGGTAAAGATTTGGCCCAACATGCCTTTCTGTTCGCCGAGCCTGCGCAGAAGCGTAACGTAATGCGCCTCGATATCCGCGCCGCGGCGTACAGTCAGGCTTGTCCAGCCATAGCCCTCGGGGATACCGACATTGCGATTGTAGGGCGGCTTGGCATACTCATCCGCCATCTTGAGAAAGATCAGGTAGGTCAGCTGCTCTAGGTAATCGCCATATCCGACGCCGTCGTCACGCAGCGTGGTGCAGAAACTCCAGACCTTGGAGACGATCGGGGCAGTGTTCATGCTCGGACCTCGTGGACAACCAATTCGTCGCCGTCGCCGTCCAGCTCCCAGAATTCCACATCCGGCGGGATCATGTGGGCCTGTGTGCGCAGGAAGTATTCAAGCAAGGACTCAAGGCGACCGGGGCGCACGCTTCGCTCCACGACGAAGATCTTCCTGTAATCCGGCGGCGCCATATGGAAATAGAACATGGCCTCTGCCCAGTTTTTCATCTTGGCGCTAGGTATGTTCCCGCCGGAAGTCCAGGTATGGGACTTGCATTCCACGATGACCTTGGGCCTCTGGGATCCCAGATCAAAGGCATGATGCTTGAGCACCGCGCCCAAGCCACACGGAACCTTGTGGTCGGGTTCCAGCCGAAGGCCGCGTTCGGCAAGAACGTTCCGGGCCCGCGCTTCGAACGCCCTACCGACATGGGTATTGCTGGTCGATCCGTCTCTCTGAAAATTGTTCATGCCTCTACCCGCATCTTCTTTCTCCTTACAGGTGTCCTGCCGTCCGCGGTTCGGATCCGCGTAAGCAGGGTGGAGGCGGGCTCGTCGTCTGGATCTTGGGGGACGAGTTGGCCAGCGAAGGCTTTCTTCAGGAAGGACTGGCGAAGTGCTTCGGCGCGGGCGAGGTTGGTGTCGATTTCCGCCTCCAGCATCTCGGCAGCTTCAAGGCGGGCGTCGAGAATTCGGACAATTTCGGATTGTTCGGCAGAGGAGCAGATTGGGACGCTTAATTCTTGCAGCTCTTTCGCACTGATGTTGTTCACGCCGCTTGTAGATTTCGCCTTGGCTTCGATTTGAGCGCGTACTCTCGGATCGATCATCAAGTAGACAAGATTCTTGGGAACGAGTGAGACGAAGATTGGGCGTAGCCTGATGAGGTATCCTGCAAAAAGAAATTCGGTGTCTCCCGCATTTACCAGCGCGGGTTTGCCAACGATCGTAAGGCTGCCATTGGAGCGGACAGTCAGGACATCTCCTTCGACCAGTCGATACTGCTCAACCTCATCCTCATCGAAGTCGGCGGATTTGAGGTCAGTGGGATCAATCCGGCCCAAACCAATATTCGGAATGCGTAGTACACCCTTCGCGCCAGCGCCATAGTTACATTTCTTGGACGTTCCATATGTCGGATCGTCGATTAGAAGGCCCAGTGGCACCAGGGTCCAACCGAGAACCCCAATGTCTATTGCTTTAGCGGGAATCTCTCGAGGCTGCTTTGGCTTCCTGGGTTTCCTGCGCTTTTCGCCGTCTCTTTTCCATTTGGCAAGTGCTTGCTCCCATTTGTCGAGGTCGGCCTGATAGCGGGTCTCGCGCTCTTCGCGAATGCGGGCAAGCAGCTCATCTGGGCTCTCGAGCTTATCTGGGTTCTGCACCCGCCAGTCGGCGGTGAGCCGGCCTTCGAAGGCTGATTTGAGGAGTGACTGACGGTAGAGAGCGATGGAGCGCTTTGCAACCCGAAGGCTCTCGACACCCTTATCGATCTCAGCGAATAGGACATCGATCCTCTCGACGATGCGCCGTTGTTCTTTTATGGGCGGCAAACCAACTTCGTGCTCCTCGAGAATGGCGGCAGATACGCGCTTCTGGCCTACTGCTCCGGTCATATTGTGTTCGGCGTGAGAGCGGAAAGCTCGGTTGGATACAGCGTGATAAATGAAGCGCGGGTCGATGCCCTGTCGTGGTCTCAACACGTGAAATTCGGTCGAACCAAAGCCGTATGTATTCGCTAAATTGGGGATGATGGCCATCTTGCCGTTTTCCATGCACGGCGTGATTTTGGCGAAGAGAACATCGCCCTTTCGGAACGGTGTATAACCCTTGAGGACGGTCTCAAAATTCCGAGTCTCGCTGACGTCAATCTTGCCGGTTTCTGCTTCGACGGCAGACATCGGCACAAAGGACACTACGCTGGCAGGATCAAGGGCAGACTTGTCAACGCGCGGGTTAATGGAGCAAATCTCGGATAACCGCGCGCTGGCCCACCCTCCCGGCAATTCCGTCATGCCGCGAGCGCCTCGTTCATCTCGGACATGACATCATCCATCCTGTCGCCGAAGAGAACGTACATTCGACCCAGACCGCCATGTGCATCGAAGGGAGCCAGCTCCAGATCGTCGCGCTCGACGGTGATGGAGGTAGCAAGGTGGTCCCGGATCATGCGCAACCAGTCCATCTGTTCGTCGGTGAACTTCTCGCCCGCCCCGGCGTGCCGGTTCAGGATCCAGTTCTGGAAATTCCTCCGCACCCGATCCGAATGGCGAGTCAGCGTTTCGTCCAGGCCGCAGACACGGCGAATGAGGGCGATCATCGCGGTGAGGTCACTGGCCGGGTTGGCGCCCTTGTAGTCGTCGAGATGCGCGTAGGCGCGCCAGACGGTCAGTGGGGCAAGTCTCGGACGGTCTTCCTTCAGCTTCGCCAGCATGTCCTTGACCATGGTGTAGGTTACCTTGGACCGGCGCGCGGGATGGCTGAAGTAGATGGTCAGCGCCTCGATCTTGTCGCGGTTCTCCTTGAGATAGTCCTCGAACTCTTGTGCGATCGTCTCCGCGTTCTTCGCCACATCCCCGGCCCATTCGGCGCGCACGAGCGTGTCGAGGTTGTCATGGTCAATGGTCTGCTCGTTGGCGCGGCGGATCGTGTCCATGAGATTGATGAGCGGTCCGGTGAACACGTTGGCGGCGCGTTTAACGCGTTCCTCGCGGGCGGTCCGCATGGCGGTGTCGCTGGGTTCGGCGTGGCCGGCGACCTTGGCATCGGCCTCGATCTTGTCGGGGTCGACGGCGTCGAACAGGTCACGGACGATGTCGGTGAGGGACTTGCCGGCCGTCTCCGCAATCCTGGTCTGGTCTTCCGCCCCAAGCTTGTTGTCTAGGCGCGAGAGGCGCGCGGCCAGCGAGCTCACCGTCTCCTCCGACCGGTCACCCATCATCAGCCCCATGGCGAGATCCTTGAACGGGATCGATGGTTTGGTGTCGAGCGGCTGGCTGGCGGTCTTGAGCGATCGGGTGACGCCGACGGCGTCGACGATGACGTAATGGGTCTTGGCCTGGGCCGAGGGGGTGACCTTCTGGAGATCATCCGGCGTGAGGACACGAGTCCCGCGACCCTTCATCTGCTCGAAGTAGTTGCGTGATTTCACGTCGCGCATGAAGAGCAGGCATTCGAGCGGCTTCACGTCGGTGCCTGTCGCGATCATGTCCACGGTGACGGCAATGCGCGGGTTGTAGTCGTTACGCAAAGCCGCGAGGGAGGACTTGGGGTTCTTGGCGGCGTTGGTGATCTTGCGGCAGAAATCGTTGCCCTCGCCGAACTCCTGCCGGATGGTCTGGACGATGTCGTCGGCGTGGCTGTCGGTCTTGGCGAAGACTAGGGTCTTGGGCAACTCGTCGCGCCCGGGAAACATCTCCGGCCACTTGTCGCGGAACGTGCGGGCGACGGTGCGAATCTGGTCGGGGTTCACGACCGAGCGGTCGAGCTGGGAAGCCTTGTACTCCTCTTGCTCTTCCTGCACTTCCCAGCGGCGGGCGCGGGTTTCGCGCTCACGCTTTTCGACGAGTTGCTCGGCCTGCAACGTTTCGCCTCCTTGGGTGATCCGCGTTTCAATGAGATAGATCTCATTGCCCACATTGACCTTGTCGGCAACCGCCCGCTCGTGGCTGTATTCGCTGACTACGTTCTTCTGGAAGAACCCGTAGGTTCGATTGTCCGGCGTGGCGGTAAGCCCGATCAAGTAGGCGTCGAAGTACTCGATCACCTGGCGCCAGAGGTTGTAGATCGATCGGTGGCACTCGTCGATTACGACCACATCGAAACTCTCTGGCGGTAGGTTGGGGTTGTAGACGACAGGAAGCGGCTCCTTGCGTCGCCATGTCCGTTCCTCGGGATGTTCCTCCTCCGCGCCTTCGGTCAGTTCTTCGCCCTTCAGGGTGGCGTACATGCGCTGGATCGTGGAGATGACGACTTGACTGTCGCCGGCGATGTGAGGCGAGGTGAGCCGCTGGACGTTGTAGAGCTCCGTGAACTTGCGGTTGTCGTCGTTGGGGATGAAGGCCATGAACTCTTGTTCGGCTTGCTCGCCCAGGTTCCGAGTATCGACGAGAAAGAGGACGCGGCGGGCGTCGGCGTGCTTCAGCAAACGGTAGACCTGCGTTATTGCGGTGAAGGTCTTGCCGGCGCCGGTCGCCATCTGGACGAGTGCGCGTGGCCTGTCGGCCTTCAGCGAGGTTTCGAGATTGGTGATCGCATTGATCTGGCACTCGCGCAGGCCGACGGGGTTCAGCGGAGGGAGCGTGGCGATGCCCGACCGGAAGGACCGTGGCGCGAGCGTCCATGTTTTGAAGGTCTCCGGACGGTGGAAGGTGAAGACTTCGCGGGAGCGAGGATTGGGGTCGCGCCCGTTTGTGAACCGCGTAATCTGCCCGGTACTCTCATAGAGAAAGGGCAGAGGTTCGGCGTTCGAAACCCACTTCAGCTCCGCATTGGCGTAACCCTCGGACTGTTCTTCAACTGTCGTGAGCCTGGCTCCCCAGCTGTCCGGCTTGGCCTCGACAACCCCGACGGCCCGCCTGTCAGCGAAGAGAACGTAGTCGGCGGGTCCAATGTCGGTCTGGTACTCGCGCACCGCAATTCCAAGCCCTGCGTTGAAGTCCAGCGCGTCCTTGTCCTGCACCTTCCAGCCCGCCGCCCGGAGGCGATCATCGATCCGGTCGCGGGCACCCTGTTCCGGGGTCTGGTTGACGTCATGTGGCATACGGTTGCTCAAGCCTTTATTGCGCTGTCACGGACAGGCGGAGTCGGATAGGTACCCGTGACTGCGATAGCCTTTTGGACCGGAGGCGGAAGCTCGACACCGCGGTCCTCCCCGAAATGACGCGCGAAGAACTCGGACGGCTTTGGGCGGCGCTCGCCCTTCGCGCGCTTCTCGTTGACCAAGCGGCGCACCAACTCCTCCATCGACACGCCGGCCTGCCGGGCCTCGCGCCGGAGTCAGGACTTGTCCCCGGGATCGATGTCGCAGACGGTGATGCTGGTCCCATGCCGGCGCCTCCTGTTCGGTCGGGAACCCTTGAACGAACCTCCCATTGATAAAATTATGATATCAGGAATTGCGGGTCAAACGGCTTGCGGCTCCGGTTTGTGGGGCACGTCGATGCCGCAGGTTTCACCTATGGCTCCACAAGCTTTACGCAACCGGTCACGGCTCCTGTCGTAGTCGCACATATTACTGCGCACTTAAGCACATTCATATCGTAAAGCAGTTGATATATTTTGTTCGGGCCTGCTTGAAGCTCTCATATTTTCGTATTATATTCGTTATCGTAAGACCGATGGGAACGCCTGCGGGAAACCCCCGGTGTCGTTTCCGCGACACGTAGGTCCCGGAGAACACTTTTGTGGGAATCCGCAAACGAGACAGAAACCGCACCGGCTGGAGGGCCGTCCTGGATCCGGGCGCGTGGGTCCGCACGCTGCTCGTGACGGCGGTCTTCGTCGTTTCGATTTCGGCGCTGGCCTGCGCCGTGGGGCTTGCGCGCGACACGACGGGCCATGACTGGCATGCGACCTACAAGCTCTACTGGGCGGAAATTTTACTCGCGCTCTACTTCGACCCCCGCGCGCCTGTGACGTACCGGACGAGAAAGGGCGAGGAAGTGACGCTCGCCCGCGGCGACCTCACGTTCAGCGGCGAGGCGCTGCTGGCGCGGGATTATCTCCTGCGCACGGCGAAGCGGTCCGCCGAGCTCGGCGCTTGGTGCGGCCTGGGCGGCGCGCTGTTGTGCCTGATACTGCTCGGTTTGCAAAGAGTCGAACGCGGCGGGCGGCCCGAGTCGCCCGCGCCACGTGAGAGGCCGGGCTTCATGGCGCCGACGCAAGCGGCCAAAGCGCCCGTTTGCACACCGGCGGAGCGGCCGCCGGGACCGGATGCCCCACAGCCCCTGAAACCCCGTCCTGCCGGCAAAGGCCGCGGGAAGGCAGCCCCGGACAGGGCCGACTCGCCTACACCCGAGCATCGTGAGCGCGGCTACGAGCGCTGGATCTGATGGTCGCCTCGATAGGCGCGGTGGCGAGCCCGGCCCAAGGCGCCAACTACTACGAGCGCGACGGCTACTACGCGAAGGACTCGACCGAACACCGGGAACTAAGCGCCTGGGCCGGGAAGGGCGCCGAAGCCCTGGGGCTTGAGGGCCCGGTCGACCCGGACGTGTTCCGGGCGGTGCTCGAGGGCGAGGTGCCGGACGGCTCGGGGCGGCGTCTCGGCCGCAGGATCCAGGGCGGAGAGATTCATCACCGCCCCGGGCGCGATCTCACCTTCTCGGCGCCCAAGTCCGTATCTCTGGTTGCGCTCATCGGCGGGGACGTGCGCATCGTCGACGCCCACGACCGCGCCGTCGTGCGGGCGCTGGAGTGGTTCGAGCGCAATGGGGCCGAGACCCGGATGCGGGACCCCGCTACCGGACGGATGGTCCGGGCCGGCGGCCAGAAGGCCGTGATCTCCACGTTCCGGCACAATACTTCCAGAAACCTCGACCCGGCGCTGCACACCCACTCGGTCATCGCCAACATGCTGATCGGCGCCGACGGCAAGTGGCGGACGATGGCGAACGAGCGCCTGTATGCTTCCAAGATGCTGCTGGGCGCGCTTTACAGGAGCGAACTCGCAGGTGAGCTGATGAGGCTCGGATACCGGATCGAGAAGACCCACGCCGACGGGCGGTTCGAGATCGGGGGCGTCTCGCGCGAGGTCGTCGAGGCGTTCTCGACGCGACGCGCCGAGATCGAGGCGGCGATGGAAGGCCGGGGCCATGGCCCCACGGCGGAGAACCAGCACCTCGCCCGCCGTGCGGCGCTGATGACCCGTGCGCACAAGCGCGACGTCGACAAGGAGGCGCTGCGCGGGATCTGGGCAAAACAGGGCGCAGGAATCGGCTTCGACGCGAAAGCGCTCGTCGCCTCGGCGGTGGAACGGGGGTTGAACGGCCCGCAGAAAGAGGGCCCACAAGCACTGGAAGCCGGCAGGGAGGCTCCGACCGGCGCGGCCCGGGGGGCGAATTTGTTCGAACATCCGGCGCGGACGGAGCCTGCGAAGGAGGCTGTCGAGTGGGCGCTCGGCCATCTCTCTGAGCGCGATGCGGTGTTCGCGAGGACGGACCTGCTCGCCGCGGCGCTCGCTCACGGCCCGGGCGCCGCGTCCATCGGAGCCGTCGAGTGGGCCGTCGAGGGTCTCAAGCGTGAGGGCCGCGTACACGATGCCCCGGCGCTCAAGGGAGGCGGGGGACTGACTACCGATCA
>JAJEBJ010000274.1 GCA_022822575.1 Alphaproteobacteria bacterium
CGATGCGCCCCCTGAAACAGGCGGCCTACGATCCCCGGGGCATACGTATGCGCGGATGACGCAAGGGCTCGGACATGATTGACCACGACCGTCGCCCACAAGTGGCGTCCTGGCGGTGATACTGTGCTACGGGCGGCATGCAGGTCACGGGAGCTTTTCCCCAGTGCATGGACCAGCACCACACGGAACATATCTGCGTGGTGCTGTCATCGGGTATCGCGCTGCCCAACACCGGACCCGGCCGAACCATGTTCCTGTCGAGCCTTCCGAAGGCAATGGCCTGCGCATACAATTCCAGGTCACGGTCGATCAGATCTTCTCGGCAAGACCGCGCCGCATCGGCCGAGTCTTCGGACACCTCGACGATGCCGACGTGATAGCCGTAAACCGCGCGCTTGCCCTGTTCACGGGAATCGCCTCCTGACCTCCGGATGGGCAGCCGTCCAGATCCTCGTGAGCCGCCCGTATCCTCGTCAGGGCTTCGCCCGTCAGTCCCACTTCACATCAAGAACCGGCCCGTGGCTCCAGCACCGAGCGACGGTCGCTCTTTCGTCCGGATGCAGAGTCTCCCACCGCGGTTTCGCCCCGCACCCTGCCTTGCCATCACGCGGTTCCTGAACGTCCGATTCTGTTTGGAGACTGGCGACAGCAGGTTCCGGCAGGCGCTGACCGGAAACTCAACGCGGTGCTCCGAACGTTTCGGCACAGGAAATCACTTCGATTCCTGAACTCGAGAAGCCTGCCAGCCGCTCACGGTCGGAACAATCGGTAATGAGAACGTCGACCGCCACAGCGGGTAAGGCGACAATTCGATCTCTCTGGTTCAGCTTCCGCGACGTCGCCAGAACGACTGACCTCGTCGCCCGCTCGCTCATCAGGCGGGCTAGGCGGGCATCGGACTCGTACGAGAACGTCAATCCGTCGCGCACCGAGAACCCTTCGGCCGCGATGAACGCGATGTCCGCGTTGAACGTGGCGAGCATCTCCTCGGCGAAGCCGCCCGAGGTTCCCAGCGTACGGTGCCGGACCCGGCCACCCAGGAGATAGGCGGTCACAGAGGGGTTCTCCGAAAGGTACGTCGCGATGTTCACGCCTGGTGTAACGACGGTCAAGGCGATGCGTTCGGCAACCAGTTCCCTCGCCAGCGCGAGGACGGTCGAACCGTCGTTCATGAACAGCGTCTGGTCGGGATCGACAAGAGCCAGCGCGGAGCGGGCGATCAGCCTCTTGGCATCCGCGTCGAGCTGCTCGCGCAGGGCAAATGCCTGGTCTGCGCCGCGCGGCGCCTCGATGACCGCACCTCCATGGGTTCGGCGAACCGATCCTTCTTCGCTGAGAATCGTGAGGTCGCGCCGGATCGTTGCCTCCGATACACCAAGATCCCGCGACAGTGCCTCGACGGTGACCGACCCTTCGAGCAGCAAACGTCTCTGAATCTCCAGGCGCCGGCCTGCGGTGTTCCTGACTCCGGATCGCATGTGTCCATCTTGTACAGGAGTCTCGATCATTCAACACCTCCAAACAAACGACAACGAGCATTTTGATGATTGTTATAGTTCGAAATCATGACTATCATCGATCCGTGTTCAGCTTTCCGAAGATTGGGGACACAAGCACGCACGACATCATCGAGGAGGTGGTCATGTTGCAGAGAACGCGTCGATTCATGGCAGCAGCGGTGATCGCCGGGCTCATGGCAGGGTTCGGATTCATGCCGCCCGCGAATGCCGAGACACCGGAATCCAAGGAGCCGATCAAGCTCGTCATCATGGGATACTCGGGTGACAACATCATCATGTACATCTACGGCACGCTGATCGAAAAGCTCGGCTACAACGTCGAGTACACTCCGGCAGACTACCTCGGCCAGTTCGCCGGCCTGAAGGCCGGAGATCTGCACATCGGTTCCCCCGGATGGGACACGACAGCCAAAGCAGCGATGGCCGACGCCTGGGGAAGCGGCGAAGTCCTCAACATGGGCAACATGGGGATCGCCGTGAACGAGGACTGGTGGTACCCGATGTACGTCAAGGACGTGTGTCCGGGACTCCCCGACTGGAAGGCACTGCTTGAGCCGGATTGCGTGGAGGCCCTGTCGGTCGCCGAGACGGCACCCAAAGCACGGTTCCTGAGCGGTCCCATCGAGTGGGGTGGTCACGACGCGGAGCGCATCGACGCGCTGGGGATGCCCTTCGAGGTGATTCACCCGGGGAGTGACGGGGCCCTGACCGCCGAGTTCACCGCGGCCATCAAGCGCAAGCAGCCGATCGTCGGCTGGACATGGGAACCGTTCTGGTTGCCTGCGCTCTACGAAGGCGAGTTCGTCGAGTGGCCGGAGTACGAGGACGCATGCTACGACGACCCGTCCTGGGGACCCAATCCGGAGAAGGCGTACGATTGCGGGCGCCCTCGCGGCCACATGTGGAAATCCGCCTGGAAGGGCGGCGAATCCATCTGGCCGAAGGCCTATGACGTCTGGCGCAATTTCCAGCTCGACGGCAAGACCATGGGTGAAATGGTCTACACGAGCGACGTGGACGGCGTGCCGACCCGAACCGTTGCCGAGCAGTGGATCGAGGCCAACGAGGCAACCTGGAAGCCCTGGCTCGAATAGGTCCGTTCTCAGAACACGACAAGGCGGTTCGGCCGGGGAGGCCGGCGCCGGACGATGGTCCGGCGCCCGGTCCACTTGAGCAGGAGCCAGCCATCCCGGACGCCATGACGTCTCTCGGGCGCACTGCTTTCCCGCCCTGGCCTGCCCGACAGCCGGTCGAATCGTGGTGTTCGCGCCGGTCGCGGGCGTACCCTGCATGTCAGCGCACGGGACAGTCGGGCAGCGGATCATGAGAATCATTCCACGTGTCGGACCGTTGGACATCGATTGCGGTCGATGATGGCCGTCGGCGTACACCGCTCATCATCTCCCTCTTGGCCTGGCCGAGGCGCGCTGCTGATTGCCTTTGCGATCGTCGCAACGTTCCTGATCGCTTTCCTCGCCCCCGTGCTCCCGTGGATCGACGTGTATCCCGGCGGTTTGATTCTGCCCGTCGCCGACGTGTTGACCCGATCGATCAACTGGCTGGTAAACGAAGCCGACTTCGGCCTGTTCACGTTCAAGGAGCTGACACGCGGGTTCGGGGCCGTGCTCGAGGCTCCGATGCTGTTCCTCAAGGGGCTGCTCGCGACCGGATTCACGTTCGAAGGCAGCGACGGAACAACCGTTCACGTTCCTCCTCTCTCGTGGCTGGGCCTGATCGTGGTGTTCGCCGCGCTGGGAGCGTCCCTGGGCAGCGGACGCCTGACCGCGTTCGTCACATTGTCCTTTCTCTACGTCGCGTTCATCGGGCTGTGGCACAGCACCATGCTGACGTTCGCGTCCATCATCGTCGCGGTTGTGATCGGAATCGCAACGGGTGTCGTGCTTGGCATCGCAGCGCATCGGTGGCGGGCGGTCGAGCGGATACTGACGCCGGTGTTCGATTTCATGCAGACGATGCCGGTATTCGCCTATCTCGTGCCGGCGCTGATGCTGTTCGGTTACGGACCGGCGGCCGCCATGGTGGTCACTCTGATCTATGCCCTGCCTCCCATGGCGCGGGTGACCAGCGTCGCGCTTTCCCAGGTGAACAGCGAAGTCGTGGAGTTCGGCCGCATGGCCGGTTGTTCGCGCCGGCAAATGATGTGGAAGGTGATGTTGCCGTCGGTCCGGCCGCGCGTCATGGTTGGCGTCAACCAGGTGATCATGCTGACGCTGAACATGGTGATCATCGCATCGATGATCGGAGCCGGAGGCCTCGGGTTCGATGTCTGGCAGTCCCTGAAGGCGCTGCGAATCGGGCAGGGCGCCGAAGCGGGAATCTCCATCACGCTGGTCGCCATCGTGCTGGACCGCATGAGTCAGCGTCTCGCCGCCCGCCGTCCCGCCCACAGCGTACGGCGGCACGGACACATCACCGGAACCCATCTGCTCGCGGGAGCCGTGTTCTTCGGCATCGTTGTCACGGTTGCCGGAATCTGGATCCCCGCATTGGCCCAGATTCCGGAGAACTGGACGGTGACCACCGGCCGGTTCTGGGACACCATCATCGACTGGATCAACATCAATCTCTATGTGTACATCGGTGCGGTCCGGGACGCGTTCTTCATCTATCTCCTGAAGCCGTTCAAGAGCTTCATGCTGTCCCTGCCCTGGCTCAGTGTCGTGTTGGTGGTAGGCGTCATCGGATTCCACCTGGGCGGCTTTCGTCTGGCAATTCTGTGCGGCTTCCTGATCGCCTTCATCGCCGCTGTGGGTCTGTGGGAAAAGGCGATGATTTCCGCCTACCTCGTCGGCGTCTGCGTGTTCCTCTCCAGTCTGATCGGCATTCCCATCGGCATCGTGGCCTCCGGCAACGAGAGGGTTCATCAGGTCGTACAGGTCGTGATCGATACCCTGCAGACGCTTCCGGCGTTCGTCTACCTCATTCCGGTAATCATGCTGTTCAGCGTCGGCGACTTCTCCGCAATGATCGCCATCGTGCTCTACGCGATCGTGCCGGCCATTCGCTACACGGACAGCGGCATCCGCCAGGTGCCCTCGAACCTCGTCGAGGCCGCCCGGGCCATGGGCTGCACCCGCGGTCAGATACTGCGGCGCGTTCAACTTCCGCTGGCATTGCCCGACATCATGCTCGGAGTGAACCAGACGCTGATGATGGGGCTCAGCATGCTGGTGATCACGGCGCTTGTCGGAACGCGGGATCTGGGACAGGAAACGTTGATCGCTCTCTCCAAGGTCGATCCCGGACGCGGTGTCACCGCAGGAATCTGCGTCGCCTTCATCGCGATCGCCGCCGATCGCCTGATCGGCGCCTGGGCTGAGCGTCGCAAACGCGAACTGGGGCTCCGCTCCGCAGCCTTGGCATGACATGACGAACTCGGCACAACACCATGGACTGCGGGTCGTCGTCATCGGCGGCGGCGCCACGGGTTGCGCCGTTGCCCGCGACCTTGTGATGCGAGGCTTCTATGTCACCCTGATCGAGTTCGGCGACCTCGGGTCCGGGACCAGCAGCCGATTCCACGGCATGCTGCAGAGTGGCGCCCGCTACGCGGTTTCCGATACGGACTATGCGGCGGAATGCATGGTCGAGCGCCGGGTCGTGGCCGGAATCGTACCCGATGCGGTCGAGAGCACGGGGGGGCTGTTCGTCTCCCTCGACGAGGATCCTCCCGAATTCCCGGAACGTTTCGTCGAGGGATGCAGGCAGGCGGGTATCCCTTGCGATGAGCTCGATCCTGATCGTGTCATGGCGGAAGAACCCTGCATCAGCCGCAGCATCAGCCGCGCGTTCTCGGTTCCCGATGCGACCATCGATCCATGGCGCCTCGTTAACCGCCTCGCTGAAGACATCGTCCGTCGCGGCGGGCGGGTGCTGACCCGGCATCAGGTCACCGGAATCGACGTCTCCGGTGGCGTTGTCCGCGCGGTACGAATCGCCGGCGACGGCGGTGAAACCCGAATCGAGACCGATGCAGTCGTCAGCGCCGCCGGCACCTGGTCGGGCCGGGTGGCCGCGCTGGCGGGTCAGAACGTCGAACTGGAGATGACCAAGGGCGCCATCATCGTTCTCTCCCATCGATTCGTCGGGCAGGTCGTCAACCGCTGCCGTCCTCCGGGCAGTCACGACATCATCGTGCCGACCGGAACCGTCTCGCTGTTCGGCACCACGTCGCAGGTGGTCGACAATCCCGACACGACCCTGGTAACGCCGGCGGAGATTCAGGAACTCCTGGACGGCGCCGAGCCGCTCGTGCCCGGGATTCGAGAGCGCCGCGCGCTTCGCGCCTGGGCCGGCGTCAGGCCGCTTGTGAAACTGCCGGACTGGCCTCTTGGAAAACCCCTGCCCCGCCGACACCTGGTCATCAACCACGCGAATGGTGGTGCCGACGGGTTCTTCACCGTATGCGGAGGTTCACTGACCACGCACCGATTCATGGCCGAGGACGTGTCAGACCATGTCTGCCGGCGCTTTGGCATCGATGAGACCTGCCTGACCGCAATGATCCCGGTCTCCCCAAGTCCCCATGAGGCAACCTGGCGTCCGGCCGCCGGTCATATGACCACCGAGACGATGCAGACCCAGGCGAAAACGCTCTGCGAGTGCGAAGCGGTCGATCGGGCGATCGTCACCGAACTGATCGAAGCCGCGGGCGTCTCCCGCCTGCACGATTTGCGGCGGCGACTTCGTATCGGGTTCGGGCCCTGCCAGGGCACGTTTTGCGCCGTGCGCGCCGCCGACCTGCTGGCAAGTGCCGACAGGGACTTCCCCGCCGAGACTTCAATCGGTCAGTTCTGGACGGAGCGTCTCAAGGGTGTCTCGAGAACCGCATGGGGTGATCAGGCACGCCAGGCGCTGCTGAGCGACACCGTGCACCGGGAAATTCTCGGAATCCGCCTGACCGGCGATCTGCTGCCGACGGACGATCACCGATGAGGTCCGAAGTCGTCATCATCGGCAACGAGCTGGACGCGCTTGTTGCTGCGTTGCGTCTGCTGGAACTCGGCCATTCGGTACGGCTTCTCTCTGCAGGACGGGGATCGCTGCACTATGCGCCGGGTGGCATCCACGTACTCGGTTACGCACCCTGCGCCGACGGGTTCGACGTCGATTGCGGCGTTCTCTCGTCGCCCGGCGACGGCATGCCGGACCTCCACGCACGGCATCCATATCGCATTGCCGGCGAAACGGTGATCCAGAACGCACTGGAGTGGTTTTTTTCCACAACCGACGGGCTCGACACCGGATTCAACCGTAGCGGCTGCAATGTTCAGACTCTCACCCCCGCCGGTCTCGGCGTTCCCACGTACGGACCGACCCCTTCACAGGCGCTCGTGGCGGCGATTGACGGACGAGGAGTCGCC
>JAJEBJ010000143.1 GCA_022822575.1 Alphaproteobacteria bacterium
TCGCGAATCGTGTGCCTGGTGGGCATGAACAGCGATGTCTTTCCCGCCACGCCACGCCCCTCGACCTTCGATCTCGTGGCCAACAGCCCCCGTCAGAGAGGTGACCGGGACATCCGTTACGAAGACCGCTTCTCTGTCATCGAAGCGCTGCTGGCGGCCAGAACCGGCTTCATCGTGACCTACAGCGGACGCGGCATCAGGGACGATGCACCGGTCCCGCCCAGCGTCGTGATCGATGAACTGGTCGACTACCTGGCCGAACGCTTTCCGGACGGCGCCTTCAGGACCGAGCATCCCCTGCAGCCCTTCGACTCGCGTTACTTTCGCGCGGACACCGACCTTTACAGTTATGCGGCCTCCATGTGCGACATGGCCCGCGCCCTCACGGGCCCGGGCGATCAGCAAGCCGATCCCGGCCGTTTCAGGACGCCGCTGGTTCTGCCGGATGGCGAGCCCCTGACCGTGGGTCTCGCGCAGCTGGAACGCTTCTTTGCCAACCCGGCTCGTGCCTTCCTGGGCGACCGGCTGGGGATTCGCCTCGCCCGCACGGACATCGCGCTGGAGGAAGAGGACCGCTTCTCCCTCGATGCCCTGGAGTCGTACCAGTTGCGCGCTGACATCGCCGACATGTGCCTTGCCGGCATGGATGGCCGGGACATCGAGGACCTGATGATCACGTCCGGCAGGCTTCCGCCGGGCGAACCCGGGGTTGTCCTGATTGGCGACGAGGTCGAAGAGACGCAGGACCTGGCGGAGATCCTCGCCCCCTTCCAGGAGACGCTCGGGTCCGCTCCCCTTCCCGTCGACATCACGGTCGCAGGCTGCCGCGTGATCGGATCCGTCCCGCACACGGGCCCGGAAGGACTGGTGTGGTGGCGTCCGGGGAGACTACGGGCCATCGACCGGATCGGAATTCACCTGCGCCAGCTTGCCCTGGCGGCTGCAGGACACCGCTCACCCGGTGCGACCGCTGTCCACCGGGAGGGCGGCATGTGGACGAGCACGGCATTGGCCGCGCCGCCGCGGGGGCAGAGCCTCGAGCCATGGATCCATGCGTTGAGGGAAGGGCTGAAGTCCCCGCTTCCCTTCGCACCGCAGACTTCCTTCGCGTGGGCCGAATGGCGGGCACGGAAGGGGAAGGAGAGCACGGCGCGGGAGCGTGAAGAGGTCCGCAGCGCTGTCGACAAGGCCTGGCTGGATGGCTTTGGTGGCCCGGGCGAGGGAAGCAGGGCCGAATTCTCCCTTGTCTGGGACAGGAGTCATCCCGTGGATCTCGGTTTTGCGGACTGGGTGCCGCTCCTGGCGCCCCTGGCCGGGGAGTGAGCATGTCCACCCCGCTTGATGTCCCCCTCGATTGCGCAGGCCTGACACTCATCGAGGCGAGTGCCGGATCCGGCAAGACAAGGGCCATCACGACGCTGGTGGCGCGGCTGGTCGTCGAACGCGACCTTGAACTTGCCGGTCTCCTCATCGTCACCTACACGCGTGCCGCCACCGCCGAACTGAAGGAACGAATTCGCCGGACCCTGAAGTCGACCTGGCGCGCCATGGACGCGCCAGGTGAAGGGGATGACCAGGCACGCGAACTCGCCCGACACTGGAAGGCCGTGGGCGTCGATACCGCCATGGCCTCCCGCCGCCTCGATCTGGCGCTTCATGACATCGACCGGGCCAACATCCACACCATTCACGGCATCTGCGCGCGCCTGCTCGACGAGTTTTCGTTCGAGTGCGGCCTGCCGTTCCACTGCGAGATCACGGGAAGCCTCGATACGTGCGTGACCCGGGCTACGCACGATATCTGGCAGAAGGGAGCGGCCGCCTTCACGCCCGGCCTTGCCCGGTACATGAATGACGAGAAGGTCTCGCCCGGATCACTGACCCGGTGGGCGGCAGACGTGCCCCTGCAGCCTGGCCTTGAAGTCCGCGGTGCCTCGCAGACAGCGCCGACGGCCGAGGACGGCGAAGCGGAGTGGAAGGCGGCTCTCGGCGAAGCACGCAGGCTGTGGGAGGACCATGGCGACGACTTCATGTCGATGCTGACTCAAGGGCACATTCTCAACAAGAGATCCTATCCCGAACAGAAGACCCTGGAGCGGCTGACGGGTATCAAAGAGACCCTTCTCGACGGTGACGATGACAGGCTATGGGAATCCGGTCGCGCCGGACGGTTCGGCAGGACCAGGCTCGAAGGCGCCCTGCTGAAGAACCAGTCCCTTCCCGAGAATCCGCTCGTCGATGCCTTCGAGGGCCTTGAGGTGGCGCGTGACCGGGTCTGTTCCGTCTATGCCGATGTGGTCCGGCACATCAGGAAGGACATTCTCGAGAGGGTGAGCAGCCTCCGGTCGAAACTGGTTCGGGAGACCCGGCGCCTGGGCTACCAGGACCTTCTGACCGAACTCCATGACGCCCTGGCAGGGCGAAACGGCATGGCTCTCGCCCGCGGCATGCGTGAACGCTATCCGGTTGCCCTGATCGACGAGTACCAGGACACCGATCCGCTGCAGACCAGGATCTTCACGCGTGTCTACGAACCGCCTGTCAAGGTGCCGGGCACCCCTCCCGTTCTCTTCATCGTCGGTGACCCCAAGCAGTCCATCTACTGGTTCCGCGGCGCCGATGTCTTTTCCTACCTGGAAGCGAAGAAGCGCGCCCGGAACACTCTCACCCTCCGGGAGAACTGGCGATCGGCTCCGGCTCTCGTGAAGGGCGTCAATCATCTCTTTGACACCCGGGCTCCGTTCCTGATCGACAGCATCGCGTTCAGCCCGGCGGTGCCGGGGCGCGACGCCACGCCGGTTCTCGAGGTGAAGGGCGACAAGGGTCCGCCGCTCAGGGTGTGGAATCTCGGTGATGGCATCACGAAGGCAGCTGCGACGCGGCAATCCGTCAAGCGGACCGGCATGGAGATCGAGGAACTGCTCCGTGCGGGAGAAAGCGGGAAGGCCCGCCTGGGAGGTCGACCCCTCAAGGGGTCCGACATCGCGGTCCTCGTTCGCAAGCGCGTCCAGGGACGCGATATCGCCACGGACCTGCGCGAGAGAGGTGTCGGCTGT
>JAJEBJ010000139.1 GCA_022822575.1 Alphaproteobacteria bacterium
CGCGGGGACCCAGACGCGACGCCATCTCCTGCCAGGCCTCGAGGAGGGCTCCCTTGCCCTCGATCCCCAGCCTGACGCCGTCGACATCGCTCTTGTGATGGTGCCCGGGCATGGCCGTCTTGAGAACCAGCAGGCCGTCGAACTCCTTCGCCGCTTCCATCACGTCGTCAGCGCTTTCCACGATCACCGGTTCCGTGGCGACACACCCGAAATCCCGCACCAGCGCCAGGCCTTCTGCCTCGTCGAGGGAGCCGCCTTCGGCCAGACGGCTGCGCCAGCGTCCGATGACCCCATCCGGCGGTGCGTCGGGCGGCCGCATCGGGCGATGGTCACGCAGGGCCAGCATGCGCGAAAAGGCGGTCACGGCGGCGTTGAGGCCGTCGATCAGCGGTATGCCGGCCGCGGCGAGTTCGCGCGCCTTCTCGTGCACGACGCCGGCGGGCACGCAGTTGGCGAAGCACATCGGCTTGCCGGTGCGCTCCGCAATCATCCTGGCGGGTTCGATGCAGGGCGTGCGGAAGACATCGAAGTCGCGGATGTCGGCGACCCACAGTCCGGCGGCCGAGGCGGGATCCGACATCAGCGCATCCCAGCATTCGGTGTAGATTTCCACGAAGTTGTTTCCGGTCCCCCAGGCGTCGACCGGATTGGTCGCCTCGAGTCCATGCTCGAGACAGGCTGCCAGGCGCCGGGTGGTGGCCTCGGAGATGCCGGCGAAGGGCACCTCGTGGCGGTGTGCGAGATCGACGAGATGTTCCCGCTCGCCTCCCGAGTCCGTGAGGGCGACGATGCCGCCCGGCCAGAACCGCCGCGGCTGGACGGCCATCTGCAGCGTGGCGATGAAAGCATCGATGTCATCGACCCTCTGGACGGCGTGATGCCGGAAGACGGCATCGTAGGCGGCATCGTTGCCGGCGAGGGCGCCGGAATGGGTGCGGGCCATGCGGATGCTCTCCGGCGTTCGCGCGAACTTGATCGCCACCACGGGAACACCGCGCTCCAGGGCCCTCGAGGCCATCTCGCGGAACCCGGCGGCGTCGCGTACGGTCTCGAGGACGAGGCCGATCGCCCGCGTCGATTCGAGACCCAGCGCATAGTCCATGTAGTCGCCCGCCGTGACGGCGATCTCCTGGCCCGATGTCACCGTGAGATTGAAACCCAGCCGGCCGTCGGTCTGGAGCATGCCGAGATAGATCGAGCCTGATTGCGAAATCAGCGTGACCGCACCGACGTCGAGACTGGAACGGCCGCCCGACAGCGTCACCTGCACCCTTTCTTCCCGGTTGACGAACCCGGACCCGTTGCCGCCGCACACGAGAAGGGAGGCTTCGCGGGCCTTGCGTTTCAGCCGTTCGAGGAGAGGGGGATCCCCGTCGTTGGCCACGTAGCACGAGGCAAAGATCGTCACCGCCTTCACGCCGGCGGCGATGGCCTCGTCGAAGACCCTCTCGAGATTGGGATTGGAGACATTGAGCATCGCGTGCTCGACCGGCCGACCGATCGAGGCAACGTCGCCATAGCAGCGCTCCCCGTCGATATCGTCATAGCGCGGATTGACGAGAAAGAGATCGCCGACATAGCCGATCTCGCGGATGGCCCGCCACGATGACCAGCCGAAGGACTCGCGGTTCGCGGAAGCGCCAACGACGGCGATCGAGCGAGGGTTGAGAAGGGGACGCAGACGATGCTCGGTCATGCCGCGAAGCCGGATTGGAACGCCGCAGCGGACTATAGTGAGAAAGCCGCGCCAGGGCGATAGCCTTATCTCGAGGTTGTTGTGGAGCGGTACCCTACGGATAGGGAAGCGTGCCGCGAATCATCTGTGCCCACGATCCGCATCTGGACACCCGTACCGACCTCGCCGATCGGTGGGATCGTCTGCTGCGGATCCGCGAACTCCCTCACGAAGGCGGGAGTTGCGTCGCAGAGGTCGGCGAACATCCGCCGCGTGGGCGTGGTCATGGACAAGGATTTCGGAGCCGGCAACCGAATGGCGACGACGTCCCGCGCTACCACCTGCGAAAGTTCGGTACCAGCGCTGCCGGAAGTCGCTGACTATCTGCTATGGTACGCCAAGGACAAACCGAGGTTCCTCGTGCGGCAGGACTTCATCCTTGATATCGAGACCTTTGCCAGAAGGAGCCGATGGAATCGGACCTTGCAACAGTGACCGCTCGCATCGCCATACCGTCCGATGAGCTCGCTGCATTCTGCGAACGCTGGGGCATCGTGAAGCTGGCGTTGTTCGGTTCGGTGCTTCGCGACGATTTCGGCCCAAACAGCGACATCGACGTTCTGGCCGGGTTCGACGAGGTCGCGCGTCACACGCTGTTCGACATGGACCGGATGGAAGAAGAACTGGAGGATATCTTCGGGCGAGGAGTCGATCTCGTCAGTTGGCGCGGCATCGAGAGAAGTCCCAACTACCTGCGCCGGAACACGATCCTGCAATCGGCGGAACTCGTCTATGGATCGTGATCATGCGTGCCTTCTGGACATTCTCGGATCGGCTCGTGCGATACGATCGTATGTCGAGGGCGTCTCGCGCCGCGAGTTCCTCGTTGATCAGCAACTGCAGGATTCCGTCGTTCGCCGCATCGAGATCATGGGCGAGGCTACCGGGCGGTTGTCGACGACATTCCGCGAGGAGCATCCAGACATTCCATGGATGCGGATCAAGGGAATGCGCAACCGTGTGATCCACGGCTATGACGACATCGACATGGACATCGTATGGGACACAGTGGAACAGGACATTCCCCGTCTCATCCCGCAAATCGAACGTTTGGTCCCGCCGGAGGCGGAGTAGTGGCCCAACCAGCCGCATCGGCCCGCTGATCGTCAACTCACCCCGGGAAGAGCAGGTGTGCCAGATCCTGAAGGCCACGGCCGGCGACGATTTCCACTTCAAGGGGTTCAGCTTTTTGATGTCGAACTGATCCGGCATCGCAACCTGTTCATGAACGCGGTAGTGCCGAGGGCGGTGGGGGGTCGCGAAGGTCTCCACCGGTGAGATCGCCACTCTCTGAAGCCGCAGCGCAGCCAAGGGAAGTGTTGCGTCATCCCCTTACTTCGGGGTAGCGCGGCGACGCACCCCTCGACTACGATCCATGTTGTACGGGCGAGGCCACCTCAGTCGTCCAGGCAAGAACCATTCCCCGTGCAGTCGGGTGGGAGATGGTGGTGCCGGGATAGGCTATCGGCAAACCGGTTGCCGCCGACGGTTTGCGAATCGGGGTGCGTCAGTGCGGACCTGTGGTAGTCGTCGGAGTGTGTCGCTCATGGAAACTTCCCCCCTGGCGGAGCGGCTATGGGACGAGGTGCGGCGGACCTTCCAGCGCTCCGACGCGGGTCGGGCGCCGGCCCGGACCTTTCATCGCCACCTCTACGCCATGATGCGGTGCACGTTGACTATCGATGCGGACCTTGCGGAAGACCTCGCTCACGGACTGTTCGCAACGCCGCGCCGTCACGAGGGGTGGGTGCGCTTCTCGTCCGCCTTCTTCAGTTCCGAATGGTTGCCCGACGCCAAGGGCATGGCGGTCAAGCTGATCGGCGTGCCCGGGGAAACGTGCCTTTCGGAAACCGCCGGCGAGCACGACTTCGTGATGGTCAGCACGCCGACGGTATGGTTCGGCACCGAAGAGCTGATGATGGAGTACTCCCGCAAGGTCCGCAGGAGCATGGGGTCGTCTCCGACTCCGAGGCTGTTCGATGCGGTGCCTCTGGCATTCCTCTTTCCGGGATGGAACCCCCTGAACGCCAGGTGGAACATGGTTCGGCTCGCCACGACCCATTCCTGGCACAGCCTCACGTACCGGGATCCGGTCCGCTACGACTACTTCTCCGTCACCGCATTCCGTCTCGGCAGGGGAGAGATGAAGCTGCGCTTCCGTCCGGTGCCGAAGCGTGGGTTGCGCCTGTCCGGCGGTTACGTTGAGAGGCTGAAACAACGTCTCGACGCGGGTCCGGTCGAATTCGATCTCCTGGTGCAGCCCAGGACCATGCCGGCCGAGGAACCGATCGACGACGCCACGGTGCCGTGGCGTTCGCCCTGGGTGAAGGTCGGCCGCCTCGTGATCCCACCGCAGCCGTTCGACACCGAGGACATGCGGCGCCTTGGAGAGGGCATCAGCTACTCGCCGTGGAACTGTCTCAGGGCTCACGAGCCCCTTGGAAGCATGAACGGCGCGCGCAAGCTGGCCTACGGCAGTTCAGCGGCCAATCGCGGCGCCACCTGCCCGTTTCACCACCCCCGGCCGTAGCCGCCCTCTACCAGGGGTCCTGCCCGCGACACCGACCATCATGGTGAGCGCAGTCAATCTGTTCCTTGCGCAGCCTGTCGGCCCTCGACAGTCTCGAGAAGGAAGAGGTCTTCATCGCGGAACAAGGACCATGCTGGCGCCATTCTCATGCGCCGGACGAGACACTATGGTGGCCCGGTTCAACCCTCGATGAACCACGTGACGACTCTCGACGCCGCCCGTGCGGTCCTCAACAGCACCTTCGGCTACGACGACTTCCGGCCCGGCCAGGCGGAGATTGTCGCGGCGTTGCTGGCGGGCGAGAACGTGCTGGCGGTGATGCCGACCGGCGCCGGCAAGTCGCTGTGCTACCAGCTTCCGGCACTGGCGTGCGAAAGCCTGACCGTCGTCGTCTCGCCGCTCATCGCACTGATGCGCGACCAGGTGGCCGCCCTGCGTCTCAACGGTATCGCGGCAGGGGCTCTCAATTCGGCGACGCCACGGGGGGATGCCGTGGAGACGCACCGGCTGCTGCGCGAGGGTCGCCTGCGCCTCCTCTACATCTCGCCTGAACGGCTGATGGTCCCGGACACGCTGGAAGGCCTCGCCCGCCAACGCCCGGCGCGGTTTGCCATCGACGAGGCCCATTGCATCTCCCAGTGGGGCCACGACTTCAGGCCGGACTATCGCCGCCTTGCCGAACTGCCGGAACACTTTCCCGACGCCAGACTCAGCGCCTTCACGGCGACAGCGGATTCCGTGACGCGCCAGGACATCGTCGCGCGGTTGTTTGGCGGCGAGGCGAACGTCTTCGTGGCCGGCTTCGACCGCCCGAACCTGCGCCTCGCCATCGCGCCCCGAAAGTCCGGAGCGCGGCAGATCGACGACATGCTGGACCGGCATGTCGGGCGGTCGGGCATCGTCTACACCCTGTC
>JAJEBJ010000385.1 GCA_022822575.1 Alphaproteobacteria bacterium
GGTTTCGGTGTCCAGGACACCATGCGCCACGCCCAGCGCCTCTATGAAGGACGCGACATCGGCGGCGAGACCACCGGCCTCATCACTTACATGCGCACGGACAGCGTCGTCATGTCCCAGGCGGCGATCCGAGACGCGCGACGTCTCATCGCCGACACGTTCGGCGATGCCTATCTGCCGAAGAGTCAACGGGCTTTCACCACCCGGACGCGCAACGCCCAGGAAGCGCACGAAGCCATCAGGCCGACGGATTTCAGCCGGACGCCCGAGGCGATGGCGCGGTATCTCGAGGACAGGGAAGCCCGACTCTACGCACTCATCTGGAAGCGGGCGCTCGCCAGCCAGATGGCCGAAGTCCGTTTCGACCAGACCACTGTCGACATCAGGTCTCCGGCCGGTGGCCACACCGGCCGCGAGGTCGGGTTGCGCGCCAGCGGCTCGGTGATGGTCTTTGACGGCTTCACCAGACTGTACCGCGAATCGACCGATTCGAAGAACAAGGACTCAGGCGACAGGAGGTTGCCCGATCTTGCAACGGGCGACCGACTCGAGGTTGGCGAGGTCAGGCCGCAACAGCACTTCACGGAACCGCCACCGCGCCTCACCGAGGCTACCCTCGTCAAGCGCCTCGAGGAACTCGGCATCGGCAGGCCTTCGACCTATGCCCCCATCATCGGGGTTCTCAAGGACAAGGAATACGTCACCCTGGAACGCAGGCAATTCCGGCCGGCTGATCGCGGACGACTGCTCGTCGCCTTCCTCGAGACGTTCTTCGGAACCTACGTGCAGTATTCCTTCACGGCAGACATGGAGCAGGACCTCGACCGGATCTCCAACGGGAACGCAAACTGGAAGGCCGTGCTGCGTGACTTCTGGGACGCCTTTGAAAGAGTGACGCGTGATACCCGGAACCTCGAGCTGCGGAACATCATCGAGAGTATCGAGCGGGTTCTGGAACATGACATCTATCCTGACCAGGGCGACGGCAACCCGCGCGCCTGTCCATCCTGCAAGGAGGGCACGCTCAGTCTGAAACTGGGCAAGTTCGGCGCCTTCATCGGCTGTTCGGCATATCCGGACTGCCGCTACACCAAGAATCCCTTCGACAGGAACGGCAATGGCGAGACGGAGAACAACGAACCACGCGTTCTGGGCGAGGAACCGGATACGGGCCTTCCCGTCACGCTGCGCCACGGCAAGTTCGGACCATACGTCCGCAAGGGCGAGGCCGGATCCGGTTCGGTGACGGTTTCGGTCCCCGCTTCCATGTCCCCTTCCGCGATGACGCTCGAGACAGCCCTGGCGCTCCTGGCGCTTCCCAGGGAAGTCGGCGAACACCCCGAAACGAAATCCGTCATCACGGCCGGTATCGGGCGATACGGTCCCTACCTCAAACACAGCTCGCGCTACATCAACCTCAACGAGGATGATGTGCTCACGATCGGTCTCAACAGGGCCGTTGCCTTGATTGCCGAAAGCGCTGGTGCCCGAAAGGGTCGCCAGGCTCTTAAGGCACTCGGCGAACATCCGGACGATCAGGCACCTGTCGAGGTGATGAAGGGACGCTACGGTCCCTATGTCAGGCACAACCGGACCAATGCCTCGCTTCCCGCAGGAACCGATCCCGCAGATGTCACGCTCGAAATGGCGCTTGATCTTCTCGCGCGCAAGAAAGCCTCGCCCAAGAATCGGCGAAAACCGCCACGAAAGGCCAGGAAATCCGGTCGCGCCGCCTGAGAACGAACCGCCGCCGCGGGGATCATGATCGGCGTGACATCGTTGTCGAGGTCATAGACCTCGACAAAGAGGGGCATCCGCTAGCACGTCCCGTGACGTGGACCGGTCGCGGTCAGCCGCCACTCATCGTTCTCGACACCACCGGCGGCCGTCGGTCCCCGGCGGCAGGGGTTGGAGACATGGTCCTGGTCTCCATCCGCCAAGGCATGGCCGATGGCCGTCGTCATGGCCGGATACGCCGCATCCTTCCCCCGACTCCGACCAAAGTGGCCGGCGTCTATCAGCACATCGGGCGCAATCGATTCATCGCCAGCACCAGCCGTCGCGGAGAACGCACCTCGTCGGTTGCTGCATGCGATGTCGACTCCGTAAGCCATGACGACCTGGTCCTGGCGGAACCCATCGACGAAGGCCGGCCCGGTCCGCCCCGTGTCCGCATCACGAAGACATTCGGCAGCTGGAAGAATGCCGGCACCGTCAGTCTTGCCGCCATCGCAGCCCACGACATGCCTTTCGAGTTTCCGGACGATGTCCTCGTCGAAGCCGGGGCCGCGACTGCGGCGAGCGATCCGGAAGACCGCAGCGATCTTGGCGCCATCCCTCTCATCACCATCGACGATGACGATGCCCGGGATCACGACGATGCCGTCTTTGCGGAACCGGACGGTGATGGCTGGTATGTCATTGTCGCCATCGCCGATGTCGCACTCCATGTTCGGGCACATGGTGCCCTCGACCGGGAAGCCTTCCTGAGGGGCAACTCCGTCTACTTTCCCGATCGGGTGGTGCCCATGCTGCCGGAGGCGCTCTCCAATGATCTGTGTTCCCTCAAACCCGGAGTGCCGAGACCCTGCGTGGCCGCTCACCTCCGGATCACCGACAAGGGAAAGCTGCGACGCTGGCGCTTCGAGCGAGCGGTCATGTGCTCACGGGCACGCCTCACCTACGCCGAGGTCGAGGAACATCGCAACGGGCGCCCGTCGCCCACAACCGCCAGCTTGCCTGATCGGCTCATCGGTCACCTCTACGGTGTTTTCCGGGTTCTCTTCGATGCCAGGCGGCAGCGCGGCGCCATCGAGATCGATCGGGGAGAACGCAAGGTCAGATTCGACAGCCAGGGTCGCATCAGCGACATCGTTCTCAGACATCGCCTCGACAGCCATCGTCTCATCGAGGAACTGATGATCACAGCCAATGTCGCGGCAGCACGGGAACTCGCTTCCCGAGGCAAGGATTGCCTATTCCGGGTTCATGACCGACCCAGTGACGAAAAACTCGAAACCCTGCGCACATTCCTCTCAACCCACGGCCACGGTTCCCTTCAGGCACGCCGTCCCTCCCCTGGTGATCTCGCCCGTGTTCTTGACCGTGCCGCCGATAGCGAAGAACGTCAGATCGTCGAAGACATCGTGCTGCGTTGTCAGGCCCTGGCCGCATACAGTCCGCGCAACATCGGCCACTTCGGCCTCGCACTCGATCAGTACTGCCATTTCACCTCACCGATAAGGCGCTATGCCGACCTCCTGATCCACCGCGCCCTCCTCGGCGAACCGGCCCCCGATGACCTTGACCGCGTGGGCCGCCATCTCGGCACCATGGAACGCAGGGCAGTCAGCGCCGAAAGGCATGCAGGTGATCACTACGTCGCCCGGTGGATTGCGAGCCGTGATCATGGCGTCATGAAGGGCTGCATATCGGGCCTTGGCCGATTCGGGATCATCGTCAGGGCAGGACCCATCGGCGCCGAAGGGCTGGTGCCCGCCCGCTTCCTGCCCGGCGGTCCCTTCCGATACCAGGAATCGCATCAGACACTGCACGGCAAAGGAGCGCGTTACACCCTTGGTCAAAACATTCATGTAAAACTTGCAGAATGCGACACAAACCACGCCTCCCTGCTTTACGCACTCGTTGTACCTTGATTGTATCATACAGAATATTCGACTAAAAATACCATAGTTAATGTAGTTATATAATGTTTTACATTATCGTTTGACGAGTCGATCCCGGCAATGCATCATGACGTGTACAGGACGGGAGGATGCCATGGCGCTGGCCAGGGAGCTTCGCAATGATGATCGTGGTGTTCATGGTCGTCCCACGATCGTCCAGAGACGCTGGCTGATGAAGGGACTCCATCAGCCCGGCGGCAAGTTGCCATTGTTCGACGAGGTCGGCCGAGAAGTTGATCCCCGCACCATACGGAGCTGCATACGCCAGGGGTGGGCCGAACCCTGGATCACCAATCCCATCAAGCCTGACTGGCTGGTCTGCCGACTGACCGCGGCCGGCCGCAACCTTCTCGTCTGACACGTCCCTGCCTGATTTGTCTTCAATGGACTGGGAGTCTCCTCCCGCGCGTCCTGCAAGACCGCGCGATGCGGCCAGTGTCGTCCTGCTGCGCAATGCCGGTGATACGGTTGAGGTGCTGATGGGTCGGCGCCGCAAGCGCGCGCGGTTCCTTCCCGATATCTATGTGTTCCCGGGCGGCCGCGTCGATACCGCGGACAGGAATGTTCCGAACGGCCTGTTTAGCCTGTCGGCGGAAACCGAACTGGACCTGAGGCGTGACACCCCGAGTACCTCCCCATTGGCCCTTGCATTGGCTGCCATTCGTGAGACCCATGAGGAAACAGGATACCTCCTGGGAAGGACCGCAAGCGGGGCCGTGCTCAGCCCTCTGCCGTCAACGCCCTTCTGGAGCGCCTGCCAGGAGGCGGGCATGGTGCCGGACGTGGCCGCTCTCGACTACATCATGCGGGCACTCACCCCCACCTTGTCGCCCCGGCGTTTCAACACGCGTTTCTTTCTCGCCGACGGCGCGGGTTGCAGGGGAGAGTTGCTCGTCGACGGGGAACTCGAGGATCTTCATTGGTTGCCTCTCGACGAGGCCTTTGACCTCCCGATCATCGACGTCACGGAACTCGCCCTGACGGCGGCGCGGCAGCGCTGGCAGGGTCGAGCGCTCGGAAAACGACCTTCCACCATTCCCTTCGTGCACTATGTCCGTGACAGACAGCGGATCGACCACGTCTGAGATCCTGCTGTCACCTGGTGACAGACGACGGTGCCTGATCCTGCTGATCGCGGCGCTGTCGGTGGTCAGCATGACGAGCTCGCTGGTGTGGCCCATTCTCGCCGAATCCCTGAGCAACAGGGGGTACAGCGAGACC
Organism: Alphaproteobacteria bacterium; assembly: GCA_022822575.1. Classification (GTDB taxonomy): domain Bacteria; phylum Pseudomonadota; class Alphaproteobacteria; order SP197; family SP197; genus SP197. The sequence goes on from JAJEBJ010000385.1 coordinate 4,908, forward strand.
GAGATCAGCATCAGTGCCGCGGTACAGTTCGCCGGCATCGTCATCGTGTCCCTTGTCGCCACCCGTTTCATTCCGGTGCTGGGAATCCTGGGATCGCTCGGCGTCGGCCTCGTGCTTGTCGCCATCGCACTCATCGGCTTGCCTATCTGGCGCGACTATACGGCCTGGTGCGTGCTCCGATTCCTGCTCGGCGTCGGCAACGCACTGCTTTTCACCGCAGGCGACACCTGGATCAACCAGATTCTCGATGATCGCGTCCGCGGACGATGGATGGGCGTCTATACCACCGTCGGCATGGCCGGCTGGGCCGTCGGTCCCCTGGTCGGCGCCAACCTGGACCCGGAAACCGCCTGGCCTTTCATGATCGGATTGTCGTCGGTCCTCATCACCTCCGTACTGCTTCTGCCAACCCGCCGGATCACGTACACCTTTCCTGTCGAGGATCGTGCCCATTCCGGAATCGGCCGTCTCATGATCGTCTTCCTGGCGGCGCCGACCGTGCTGTTGTCATCGGCCATGTTCGGCATTCTCGAGGGAGGACTGCAGTCCTTCGCCCACCTCTACACCATGGATGTGCTCGGAGACGAGTTCCGCCAGACGGGATACGGTGTCATTTGGGTGGGATCGGTCGGTGCCATCTTCTTCCAGTACCCTGTCGGATGGCTGGCGGACCGCGTGCACCGGGGCTGGCTTCTGGTCGCCTGCGTCTTTGTCATTGCGGCCTGTCTGACGCCCCTGCCCTGGCTGCTCCATGGCGGCACCGGGCCCTGGTGGAGCGGACCGGGCCTTCTCCTGTGGTCGGTCATCGTCCTCTGGGGTGGCGCCATGGGCGCCGTCTTCACCGTCGGCCTCACCCTGCTCGGACAGCGTTTCCGCTCTGTCGACCTCGTCGCTGCCAATGCCGTCTTCTCGCTTCTCTTCGGGCTCGGCGGCATGGTCGGACCGCTGATGGTCGGCATGTCAATGGAGGAGTTCGGGCCCCACGCGTTCGTCGGATCCCTCGTCATCGCCGTCGTCGCCTACGGCTGCTTCGCCGCCGCCCGCCAGTTCGTCCGCCGCTAGACATGCCCGTACCCCACAAGCGAAGCTGATCATGTGATTTCGGCGGCGCTACGGTGCCGGCCGTGGATGTTCACCACCAGATCCGGCCGTCGGCACGATGATCACCACCGGCGACCGGCTGACCTCACGACAGAAGCGAAGGAAGCGCCCGGCCGGTCTTTTTTCCGTGACAAACCCACGCATGTATTCGCATCGTGTCAGCGAGGATGACGGGAGGGACGCATGAACGACGCCGAACAGGTGCTGCTGCACGGGTACCCGGCGCAGGAGATCCCGTTCTCGCGCGAGGAGTATCGAGGGCGGCTTGAGCGCATCCGCAAGGTGATGGTGCGGGAATCCGTCGATATGCTCTACCTGACGTCACCTGAAGCCATCTGCTACGTCAGCGGCTATGGGTCGGCCTGGTACCAGGCCGAGGGGTACCTGCCCTGGAGCGGCGTGGCGATCCACGTCGACCATGACGACTTCATCTTCTTCGAGGCGGCCGGCCATATCGCTCTGGTGCGCTGCTACACGGTTGCCGACGATGTCCGTCTCTACGGCGGCCCGCAGGATGCTGATGCCGCCTTTGCCTTTGTTTCCGGCGAGCTGGCGTCATCGGGCTGGACCGGCGGCACCGTGGGTCTCGAAATGGGGAGCTATCGGCCCAATCGGCGGGTGAGCGAGCGCTGTCAGGCTGCGCTGGAGGCCAAGGGCTGCGCCGTGGTCGACGGCACCGAGATTGTCCGCGAGGTCCGCGGATTCAAGTCACCCGCCGAAATGGCCTGCGTCGAGAAAGCCGCCCGGATCGCCGACATCGGCCTCGAGGCCGCCCGCGAGACGCTGCGTGAGGGAATCACCGAGCTCGAGCTCTGGGGTGAGGTTACGGCCGCCATGACCCGGGCCGGCGGCGAGAACCAGGCGATTCCCATGCTGGTGACCTCGGGCGTGAAGGCCGTCACCGGACACGGCCTGGCCTCACGCAAGCAGATTGCCGCGGGCGAGGTCGTCTTCCTTGATGTGTGCGGCGTCTTCAACCGCTACCACGTCGACCAGGCGCGCAGCTTCTCCATCGGGGAACCGCATCCCGACGCAGTGGAGCGGATCAACCTCTCGGCCGGGGTCTACAAGGCTATCGAGGAGATTCTCAGACCGAATCTTCCGGTCCGCGAACTCAACGACACCATCGTCCGTTACTACAAGGATGTCGGGATCTACGAGAACCGCGGCTGGATCGGCGGCTACGAGCTCGGCATCGCCTTCCCGCCCGACTGGGTCGGCGATTTCCACTACGAC
>JAJEBJ010000326.1 GCA_022822575.1 Alphaproteobacteria bacterium
GTCGGGCCGGCCATCTTCACCGCGCCTGAGCCAGGCCATTTCCGGTTCACAACCATGCCGAAGGTGGAGTCCGTCATGATCGGCCATGAATTGCTGGTGGACGCGCCGCAGGTTGCCGCGGCAGTCCTCCTCCATGAAGGCGCCCGGATTGTCTCCCTCTTCGCGGGCATGGAAGACCGTGCAGTAGACGCGCGCGGCTTCCCTGTTCCACGGCAACTGGCAGAACGTCTCGGGATCGGGGATCGCCACCAGTTCATGGGCGTTGGCGGGAAATCCGAGAAGGTTTCCCGAGCGGTCGGGAAGGACGTTGGTGAGGCCGCCGTACCACGTCTGGATCCCCCTGGCGGCCATGGATTCCCAGTGTGGTGCCGGCACGGCCTTGCCCATGATGCGTCCGGTAATCGAAATGTACTGGTAGTAGATGAAGCGCACACCCATTTCGTCGATCTTTGCCCGGACCTCCCGGATCCGCTCATCGCGTCCGGGGGTTCCGACATGGCGTTCAATGTCCGTGGTCATCCCCATCGTCTCCCATCACTGTGACGGCCGGCTACTCGACTTCCCGCGCCTGTGGTGCTAATCAGCTGATACAACGTAGTTATTTCTTTTCGTTTCTGCAACTATGGACGGAAAGACGATGCCTTTCTTCCCCCAATGTCACAGAACGCCGGAGGAAACAATCATGACCACGCTGCGCCGGATCGATACGCTCAAGCCACGGAAGGTCATCCTCGATGTGCGCGATACCGAACTGAGGAGCTTTGGCATCCTCATCATGCCCTCGGGCGCCAGACGCTGCTTCATTCATTCTCAGAACGAGGGCCGGAGCATCTGGAAGACCCCGGCATCGTGACCGTGGCGCAGGTGCCTCAACGGGCCCGCGCAATGCCGGCGGCGTACCGGAACGGAGACTCTGCGGATCCCGGTATGGAAGGGGATACACTCTTCGAGACTGTCGCACAGGAAGTCTTCGTCCACTACGAACGGCTCTGGAAGCCTGGCGCCCTCAAGGCCAAGCGGACCTATCTTCACAGGGATGCTGCCCTGCTTCGCGCCCCGCATGATGAGCGCCATCTCCCGGCAGGACGTCGCAGCCTGGTTCGGGTCCCTCCATGCGACGCTCGCGGCGACAAACCGATCCGCACCGATCCTTTCCGTCATCATGCGGAAGGCCGAATCATGGGGCTGCGGACCGGAGAACAGCAACCCTTGTGCCGGTATCCACCGCTACCGCGAGACCAGACGCGAACGGTTCCTCCTGCCGGAGGAGTACCGCAGTCTTACAGCTGTTCTAGCGCGCCTCCAATCGAGACATCTGTTGCATGCCGCTCCCGTGAAGTTGCTTCTCCTGACAGGCTGCCGCACATCGTTTCAGCAACTCCGCTGCAGGCTCATTCGTCGGGTCCTGCTCGACCAGCGTTTCTCGCACGGCGATGTCGAGGTTGAGGCGGCGCAGGAAGTTGACGGCATCCGGCGCGCCGGATACCGGTCGCAGAGTGAGAGCAGGCGCTGTCCGTTCATGCGTTGCGTCAGGAGGCCCCAACTCGGTAAGCAGTGCGCTTACGGTCCGGAGGAATTCCGGCAGATCGTGGTTGGCGTAGGACCATACGCGCTCCGGGATCACCCGATCATAGCCGTGGCTCAAGAGGTTGCGGAAATCCACGATTCGGCGTAGCCGCGGAATGCGTTGGGCAATCTCACCATGGTCTCCATGTAGGCGGTTCAGCGCCTCGCCGATAATCTCGAACTTGCGTTCGACCGCAGCTTGAATCAGACCGTCCCGCAGGTAGTCTTAGCGAGTCACGCCTTCTGTGAAGCGCGCGATATCTGCGCCGGCCTGTTCGATGTCGGCCAGCAACACGCGAGGGTCACGATGCATAGATCAGTTCGCGTGACCGGTCGATGGCTGCGCGCAGATACGGGTTGCGGACCGCTCGGTCTCGACCAGATCGACGGATCGGCCGAGCGCGCCACGCAAGGCATCCCTGAAATCGAAATAACGGTCGAGAGTCGCCGGGGCGCTCCTGATATCGAACTCCACCAGAAAGTCCGCATCGCTGGAGTCTGGATCGAAGTCCACACCCCGGGCCGCCGAGCCGAACACCTCAAGCCGGATCACACCATGGCTGCGGCAAATTTCCGCAAGTTCTTCTTTCCTGTCAGCAATGGCAGCGTGCATGGTCACTCCTCTGGTTGCGGCGGCAATCGATGCCGGTTCTCGACGTCATCGCAGCAGAGCCTCCGACAGATTCTCTTTAGCCGGAACTTCATCGGCTCACAAGTGGCCGAGTGTCTCCCAACGTCCTGATTTGACGTCATTGTTGGTCTGAGAGTCTTGTTTTCAATCTGTCACGTTTATGGGAACAGTGCGGTCGGGGTTGACCTCCAGGAGTTCAAAGGAACGGTTCTGCAGACGGGGCCGCCACGTGACGATGGTCGTGCGTTCGTGGCCGGCGCCAGGCAGGCGGATGACGTTGACGACGACGCTGGCCAGATCGTCGATGAGGGCGCGGAAACTCTGCACTGGCAGACCGTCGGGAGTCTCCCTTGCCTGCGCCTTGCGCTTGGCCGAGGGCGAGACCTGAGGCTTCTCCACCGGCGTCGTGCGCTGGCGGCGGGCCGTCTCGCGGTCATCGTCCTCGAAGAACAGTGGCGCGAGGCGCCGGCGCATGTGCCATTCCACGTAGTAAGCCAGCATGCACAGGAACACGTGACCGCGGACATGGTCGGTGGTGTAGACGTAAACCGGCCGGATCTTCAGATCGCTCTTGGCGACGCGGAAGGCGCGCTCCACGGCGGCAAGGCTCTTGTAGGCCTCGACAGCGGCATCGGGGGCGATGTCCTCAAGGCTGGTGCGGATGACATAGATCCCGTCGAGGCGGGCCTCCCGGTCGATCTTCTCCTGACGCCGGCTCCAGGTGAAGGAGGTGTCGGTGATGGTGATGGCGAAGTGCTTCTCGACCTTGCGGCGGTTGGCCTCGCGACCCACCCGGTGGCCGATCCTCGCGGCTCCTTTGAGGGTTCCGGCGCGGACCGATGCGGCGATCGCCTCCAGCACCTCCTCGGTGGCCCGCAGCAGGTTCTCGCGCGTGCGCCGGCGGTCATCGCGAAGACGCGGGTTGAGGCACACCATGAGCCTCTCCCCGGGGAAGTCGGGACTGGTGATCTCGGCCACCTGGTCCGCCACCAGGGCCTCCGGCGAGAGCGCCGGCTCGGTCCCGCTGCTCAGCCGCCGCAGGTCGGCCGTCTTCAGGGCCGAGACCCAGGCCAGGCCCGCCGGCTCGAGGTCCTCGCGAATGCGCGCCGTGGTGATCATGCCGCGGTCCCCCACCAGGGCCACACGGGCCATGGAGAAGCGCTGGCGGATCCTCGCCACCTGGGAGGCCAGGGTCGCCGGGTCCCCGGTGTTGCCGGCAAACACCTCCACCGCAATGGGACACCCCCCGGAACTGCACAACAGACCGAACACCACCTGCTGCTTGCCCCGCTTGCCGTCACGGTTGTGACCGAAGGCGGCCAGGGGGCACATCCGACCCTCGACGTAGGAACTCGACACGTCGTAGAGGATCAAGGTCGCATCCTCCAGGTGGCGCCGCGCCAGGACCCGCTCGATCCAGCGCTGGCGTCCGAGCAGCCAGTCGAGCATGGCCAGCATCTCGTTGCCGCTGACAGGCCCCAGGGAGAGCAAGGGCCCGAGACTGCTGGTGGCGGTCTCCGGCGACAGCCGCCGGGCGGTGGCAAGCTTGGAGTCCGGGTTCAGCACCCGGGCGACGACGGCGGCCAGGGCGAGCTGGCGCTGGCGGCTTTCATGGCGGTGCAGCAGGCGTTCGAAGCCGAGCCGGCGGCAGGTGCCGAGCACGGCCATGACATGGCCGTGGGCCAGCGAGCGCTCGACGGTCATCAGATCGCCGATCTCGCCGACGGCGACGCCGCCCTTGAGGACGGTGCGGAAGCCCTCGACGACATGATCGGGGAGCATGGAGAGGTTGGCGATGGTCTTCTTGCGGATTCGGGATCCCTCGCGCCAGGCCTGCCGGAGGAGTACGGCGGGTTTGCCGGCCTGGTTGGGGACGCGTTCGATGTTGAAGGCCATGGGGCACTCGTTATGGGAACATCACACAGACACTATATCCCCACATATCGCATGTCAACACCCTTTCAGCCCCAACATGTCCTCTCACCATTATGGGAACACTCTGCCAGTCTGCACACCCCCATTCACGCCGAATGCACAACCAATTCAGCGAGTTGGGTCAGTTGAGCGTCGATGAAGTTCCGGTTAGCCGGCAAGCCTGGTGCCAGTCAACGCATCGAGCGGTGTGGCTCCAATCCGCAAGACATGTTCGCGGGACTGGTTGCTTGGGCGAAATACGACGAGTCCGGGATAGGCGTCGGGTGGGTAGGACCGGATGTCCGCGAAATCCATGTCGAGCGTCGCGATCGCCCGACCCTCCCGAGTACAGACCGATGCGATGTCCGAGTCCTTTGCACCTGCGAGGTTCTGGTCAAGTACTGTCACCGCGTCATGCCCAGCCTCACGGAACATGCCCGCCAACTCGACAGGCAGGTTCTCGTCCATCTTGAACTGCACGCCGGCGTTCCTATTGCTGGAGCGTCACCACTCGCTCGTTGGCCAATGCCGCGGCATAGCAGAGCGCTGCACGCACAGCCTCTCTGGAAACCGAGGGATAGCTCGCCACGACGTCGTCGACATCCAGACCTGCGGCCAGATTGTCGAGCACGGTCGTCACCAGGACCCGGGTGCCGGAGAAACACGCCTTGCCGTGACAGATTTCGGGATCCACGGTGATGTGGTCGCGCCAGTTCATGAATCCTTCTCGTCCTTCATCACATTCGGCGACAAGACCGTCGACGTGAGATGTTCCCTTCAGGATCCGGAATACGCTGACAGGCAGGCATGTCGCTGTCCATGTTATTGAACCATGAAACGTTCGGCACGTGATGCCGGCCACCCATCACATCCGGGGTCCGCGGTGCAAAGGGAGTTCGCAAGGAAACAACTGGCAGTGTGCCAAGACTGCGTCTGCACCCCGACTACAGAGCGGCATTCTGACATTTCATCTGCTCTTCGGTGCCGGGTGGACTCCGGTCGCGACTTCGCGGTCATGTCGCAACGCTGCTCCCTGCGGACGATCACATCGGGGTGTCGATCCGGTTGCGCATGTCATCAGGGGATGAGGACCGTGGATCCGGTTGTGCGGCGCTCTTCCATGAGTTCGTGGGCCTTTGCGATGTCGGCGAGGTCGAAGGTCTGGCCGATGGTAACCTTCACCTTTCCGGTTCCCACCATGTCGAAGACGCGCCGGGCGCAGGCTTCGAGTTCGAGGCGCGTCGCCGTGTAGTGATCGAGCGTGGGCCGGGTGACGAAGATCGACCCCCTGGCCGCCATCAGCAGCATGCGGAAGGGCTCCGGTTCGCCCGAGGACTGACCGAAGGACACCAGGGTGCCTCGTGGGGCGAGGCATGCGAGACTGGATTCGAAACTCGTGCGGCCGATCGAATCGAACACCACCGGAACGCCCCTGCCGCCCGTTTCGGCACTCACCACGTCTTCAAGCGTTTCCTTGTCCCAAATGACGGGGACGTGACAGCCGTTCATGCGTGCGAGGCGCGCCTTGGCATCGCTGGAGACGGTGCCGATCACCCGCGCGCCAAGCGCCCTCGCCCACTGGCAGGCGATGAGACCGACACCGCCGGCCGCCGCGTGGAAGACGATGGTCTGACCGCGGCGCACGGGAACGCATCGCTCCAGCAGGTACTCGACAGTCATCGCCTTGGTCATCATGGCGGCGGCAACGGTGTCCTCCATGTCTGCGGGCAGCCGCACCACCCGGGACGCATCGGCGTTCATCGCCTCGGCACAGTTCCCCGGTCCGGTGAGGACGGCGACACGATCGCCTTCGGCAAGGTGCCCGACACCGGCGCCAAGCGCCTCCACCACACCTGCCGACTCCGAGCCGGGCGTGACGGGAAGATCGACGGGATAGAGGCCCCTGCGTTCGTAGATATCGTAGAAGTTGAGCGCGATTGCGGTGTTGCGCACCCGCACCTCACCGGCGCCGGGAGGATCAAGGGCGACGTCGGCGAATTCCAGGACCTCCGGGCCGCCACAGCGCGCAAGGCGCACGGCCCTTGTGGTTGCGCTCACGGGAGGAGGACCGTCGAGCCTGTCGTCCGACGGCCCTCGAGATCGCGATGGGCGCGCTCGACATCGTCGAGCGCATACCTCTGGTTGATCTCGATCTGCACCTTGCCCGAGCCGACCATGGAGAAGAGGCGCTCTGCCGAAAGATCAAGGTCCTTGCGGCTGGCAATGTAGTTGGCGAGGCCGGGCCGCGTGTAGTAGAGCGAGCCGCCGGCGGCGAGGCGCGCCGGATTGAAACTCTCGACCGGGCCTGAGGACTGACCGAAGGAAACCAGGGTGCCGCGCGGCGCCAGGACCGCAAGCGACGCATCGAAGGTGTCCCTGCCGATCGAATCATAGACGACCGGAACGCCTTTTCCGCCGGTAATGTCCATCACCCTTTCGGCAATGTCCTCGCTGGACGTGACGATCGGGTGGTCGCATCCATGGGCGGACGCGAGAGCGGCCTTTTCCGCGGTCGACACGGTTCCGATCACCCGGACGCCCAGCGCTCTCGCCCACTGGCAGGCGATGAGACCGACACCGCCCGCAGCGGCGTGAAAGAGAATGGTCTGCCCTTCCTCGACGGGGAATGTCCGCATGAGCAGGTATTCCACCGTCATGCCCTTCAGCATCATGGCGGCGGCGGTCTCGTCCGACACGCCGTCGGGGATCCGGACCAGGCGGTCTGCCGGCATGATGCGCTCGCCGGCGTAGGCACCGGCGGTCATCGGGTAGGCGACCCTGTCACCGACGCCAAGATCCGCGACGCCGGAACCGAGCGCCTCGACGACGCCTGCGGCTTCCATTCCCAGAGTCGCCGGCAAGGCGAGGGGATAGAGGCCGGAACGCTGATAGGTGTCGATGAAGTTGAGGCCGATCGCGGTCTGGCGGATAAGAACCTCGCCCGCCCCCGGCTGACCGGCGTCGACCGTCTCGAGGGTCAGGACCTCGGGGCCACCGACCTTATGGATACGCACGGCACGTGTCATCGGTTTCTCCTTTGGTTCCCTGGTGAAGTCCGGGAGGTGGTGGCGTCAGTGGACGGAATCACGGACCAGCGGGCAAGTGGAGCAGTGGATGCCGCCACCGTTGAGATAGACCTTGTCATAATCGATCTCAATGATCTCGATGTTCATCGAGGCGAGAACATCGGCTGTCCGGTTAGAGATGCCGCGCGGCATGACGACACGGCCGGGCCGGACCGCAAGGCAGTTGATGATGGCGTGGTTGTCCTGGGCCGTGATCTCGACGGTGCGGATGCCCAGCTCCTTCAGTTTTTCGAGAAAGGCATAGGGAAGCATGTCGGGATCGATGATGGCGACGTCGACGTCGATCATCGTCATGGCGCCGTCGATGTGGATGGAGTAGCCGGTGAGGTCGACGCGCAGCAATTCGACGCCCTGCCAGGCCAGCACTTCCTCGAGCTGGCGCGCGCCCTCCTCGTTGACGCAGATGGACCGGCCGATGACGGCCGTGCGGTGATTGAGCCAGGCGAAACTGCCGCCTTCCACCATGCCCGTGCCGTGGATGGTGCGCAGGATCGGCATGCCAAGACCGGCGATCGTCTTCGTGACGTGGGCCTCCTCGCCCCGGCGGATCGAACGCGCCAGGCGGCAGATGACACTGCCTCCCTTGATGGCGAACGACGAATCGCGGGTGTAGATGGATTTCAGGCCATCGGGTTCGATGCTGTCCAGAAAGACCACCTCGACGCCCTCGTTCTGCAGCGTGCGGACCAGACCATCGTGCTGCGCGCGGAATTCGTCCCAGTCTGGCACCGTATCGCTTTGGAAGTACCAGCCTTTGTCGAGGTCCCCGAACGAACCGATCTCCTCGATTCGCCGGTTGCGGTCGACGATCTCCA
>JAJEBJ010000302.1 GCA_022822575.1 Alphaproteobacteria bacterium
CTGAATCCTTTGCCGTGTCGCCTCCACGAAATTCATGAAGAAGGGGATGAAGGCCCCGCCGTCGCCATGAACCAGCGCTTCAGCTTCACAGTAGATCTCGTAGCGCAGAACCGGATCGACAGTCTTGCGCCCCAGCACCAGGAGTTCGTCAAAGCGTTCGTTCTTCCACTGCGTCTCGTTCCACTCGGCGTTCGACTGGAACACGAGAGTAAGAATGAGATCCGCCGTCGGCCGGGAGTTCCAGTTGGAGGCGCAGATCGGCACCTTCATCCAGGTGTGCTCCCAGTAACCGTCCGCCGGCACTCTCTTGATGTCGATCGCAATGCCGGCTGCCTTGGCGCTCTCCTGCAGCATGACACAGGCATCGACGGCGAACTCGCCTGCCTGTGTCGAGGCCGAGATCTCGACGCTCGACAATCCCGTCTTGTCCCAATAGAACCTGGCCTTGTCGGGATCGTAGTCGTGCTGGGGAATCTCCCGGCAGTACATCGGAATACCCGGGTTGACCGGAAAGTCGTTGCCAACGGTTCCATGGCCGAGAAGCAGCTGGTCGACCATGGCCTGACGATCGGCGCAGTGCTTGAGTGCAAGCCGCAAATTGAGATCGTCCGAAGGTGGCCGGTCGCACATCATCGCCCACAGAAAGTGAGCGCCAGATGGCGTCGAGTGCACGGTGATGGCAGGATCGCGGCCGATCATGTCGGCGACACGAGGGTCAACACCAGAAATGTCGATCGTACCGGTCCGCATACCGTTGGTTCGCGCCGTCGCGTCGGTAACGTTCTGCGTGATCCACGTGTCCACCCAGGCGGCGTCGCTCTTGAAATAGTTCTCGTTGCGCGTGACGACCGAACGGATGCCCGGTTCGAACTCCACGAGCTTGTAGGGGCCCGTGCCGACCACCGGATCACCATCCTTCCACCCCGAAGGCACGACCGACGTGTGGTAGTCGTGGCCGAGCTGAATGGGAAAGTCCGCATTGCCCGAATTGAGTGTGATCGTCACAACGTTGTCACCGTCGGCCTTCATGTCGACGATGGACGACAGCAACGCCTTCGAAGGCGATGTTGAATCCTCCTTGATGTGTTCGTTCATCGAATAGAGGACATCTTCCGACGTCAGCGTCTTGCCATTGTGGAACTCCACTCCCTCGCGAAGCCTGAAGGTCCATTCAGTGGCTTCGTTGGCCGATTCCCACTCCTCCGCAAGGTTCGGAACGACATTGAGGTCGTGATCCAGATTGGTCAGCCGGTTGTAGACCTGGTAGGACCGGGTGGCATCGGTGCCGCTCAGCATCTTGGTGGGATCGTAAGTCTCCGCAGGGCTCGATTCTCCGTCGGCCCATACCACCTCACCGCCTCGCTTGGGTGTTGCCGCATAGGCCGACGTTCCCAACAGGGTCGTGGCGGCGGCAGCGCTCACACCCAATGTGGCCGCCCGCTCCAGAAACTCGCGCCGGTTCATGTGGCCGGTTTCCATTTCCTTCAACAGGATGTCCATGTCAGTCATGTGTCCCTCCTTCTTTGGTTGACCCATCCGCAGCTTTCTGCGCGATGAGGGTTTCCGCCTTACGATCTGGTCGTCGCCATGACGGTATTGTGCAACTCGTCACGGGCCTGAAACACGTTCACCAGGCTCTTTCTCGCATTGTCGACATGCATGCGGATGAGATCGGCTGCCCCTTCCTCGTCCCTCCTTGTGATCAACTGGAACAGCTCACAATGTTCATGGTAGGCCGTCGCAAGCGCCTCCCGGTTGGCAATCTCCACCGAGACAAAGCACATCACCTTGTCCAGCACGCTGCGAATCGCCTGATGAAGAGATCGATTGCCACTGGCACGCGCGATCAGATCGTGAATCTCGAGATCGCGCCTTACAGCCGTGGCAAGGTGCCGGGGTTCCGGCGAGGAGCTGCCAAGATCACTCAGGATGCGCTCGAATTCGTCGAGATCTGAGGGCCGCGCATGGCGCGCCGCCAGTGCCGCCGCGTTGACCTCGAGCATGACCCGGAACTCATACAGATCCGAGATTTCGTCCGCCGAGAACCGGCTGACGTAATAGCCGCGGCGAGCGCGATTCTCGATCAATCCAGTCATCGCCAACCGACCAAGTGCCTCGCGTACGGGAGTCCGGCTGACGCCAAGCAACTCTGCCAGTTCCCTGTCCACGAGTTTCTGGCCCGATCGCAGAACATTCGACACGACCATGCCGTGCAGGCGCGAATAAACGTCGTCAATGACGAGTTCGGACTGTGCAATCGCCATCAAACTGCGATTCCATTTTGCATTCCATAGTGAATTCAGATACACCCGCCGTCAAGCACATTCGGGAACATTCCATGCGGTCACACGCACATGTTGTCATCGTCGGCGGCGGCATCATGGGCACAAGTCTGCTGTTTCATCTCGCCAGGGATGGCTGGACCGATTGCGTGCTGATCGAGAAAGGCGGCCTGACGTCAGGTTCGACCTGGCACGCCGCAGGCCTGGTCGCACATCTGAGTTCAAGCCTCCCCACGGCGCAAATCACGAGTTATGCGGTGGAGCTGTACCCCAGGCTCGAGTCGATGACCGGCCACTCCGCGAGCTGGCACGGGTGCGGCGGCCTTTATCTCGCGTTCAACGAGGACGAACTTGACTGGTTGAAACAGGTGTCGAGCGTGTGCCGCGGACTGGGCCATCCCATGGACATCATCGGGCCCGATGACATCGCACGCCTCTTTCCATTCTACGACCTCGACGGCGTGAAGGCGGCGCTCCACACCATGGATGATGGTCACGTGGACCCTGCCGGCGCCTGCCTTGCGCTTGCGGCAGGTGCGCGCGCACTGGGTGCGGAGATCATCCAGTCAAACAGAGTGACCGACATTCGCCAGCTGCCAAACGGTGAATGGCAGGTCACGAGACAACAGGGCACAATCGTCTGCGAGCATGTGGTGAACGCAGGCGGCGCCTACGCACGGCAGATCGGTGAGTGGACCGGTCTCGATCTGGCCGTGGCCAACACCACGCATCACTATGTCGTGACAGGCAACATTCCGGAGTTTGCAGGTCTCCAGCGGGAACTTCCCGTCATCCGGGACATGGCCGCTTTCAGCGGATACTGCCGCATGGAACAGCTCTCGGGTCTGATCGGCATATACGAGAAAGAAGATCCCTCCACGGTCTGGGACGATGGTGCGCCCTGGGAGGCCGAGCACGAACTCTTCGAACCGCACCTTGACCGCATCGGGCCGTGGCTCGAGATCGC
>JAJEBJ010000304.1 GCA_022822575.1 Alphaproteobacteria bacterium
GAGGCGAGCTTGCTCTCGATCAGCAGACACCAGTCTTCCTTGTCGTCGTAGATCCAAGCATCCGGAAGGCTGTTCGCCTTTTCGTGCTTCTCGCCACCTCTTTCGCGTTCCAACTCGTTCGGGAGTCGTTGCTCGACGATCTTCAGCCCTCCGACGCCGCGAGATCGTCTGCCAGTTGTCCAGAAGACAAATGACTTGAGCAGCCTCTGATCCTCATGGAGCGCAGTTGCCAGCGCGTGGGTCAGCCGGTTCTCTGGTTGCTCATACTGATCAAAGACATTGCGCAATCGAGGCCCCAATCAAAACTGTCACGGACTTATTGAACTGCATCAAGTGCGGTGACGACGTTCTCGGGGGTCATGGGCATGTCGACCCAGGTGCCGACGGCGTTGTAGACGGCCTGGGCGATGGCCGGTCCGGCTGCCGCCGCCGGTGCTTCCCCGGCACTGCGGGCGCCAAAGGGGCCCACCGGGTCGTATGAGTCACCGTAGATCACCTCGTCGCGCAGCGGGAAGTCGGCTGCCCGCAAGAGCTTGTAGTCGAGAAGGTTGGCATTGAGGATTCGGCCCTCGTCATCAAAGGACAGCGCCTCATAGATGGCGAACCCGGCTCCGCAGATGGCACCACCGATCATCTGGTTCTTCATCACCTGGGGGTTCATGATCGTGCCGCTGTCCTGGGTCGCCAGGAAGTCCAGCAACCTGATTTCGCCGGTCTCGATGTCGACCTCGACATCCACAAAGTGTGCCGCGAAGTGCCTGGCGAAGGTGCTGGCGGGCGGCATGGGACCTTGCGGCCTGCCGGTGATCGACGATGCCTGACCCAGCGCGTCGGTGCCCCGGAAGTGATTGAGCGCCTCCTCCACCGTAATGCGGATGTTCCGCTTGTTGGGATCCCTGGAGCAGATGACACCGTCAATCACATCGAGCTCGTGAGCGGGTGAGTCAAAAAACTCCCGGCTGGCAATGTCCAGCAACTGGCGCTTTGCGTCATTGGCTGCAGCGCGTGTCGCCCAACCGACGCGGTACATGGTGTTGCTGGCCAGTGAGCCGTGACTCCAGGGGCAGGAATCGGTGTCACCGGTCTCGATCTCCACCTTGTCGAACGGAATGCCAAGCTCTTCCGCCGCTACCTGAGCCTGGGTGGTCTCGCTCCCCTGCCCCTGGCGGCCGACAGCGCAGTGAACCTTGGCGCTTCCATCCGGATTGATGCGCACCACGGCGGAAACATTGCCCTCGAACTCGACACCGCAGACATGGGCTCCGGTACCGACGCCCACCGCCCTGCGCCTGGGCCCGTCCACGGCATAAGGCACACCCCAGCCCTTCCACTTCGAAGACCAGTCGAAGGCCTCGGCGCCCTTGCGCAGGATTTCATCGGTGGATCCGCTCGACAGGTGAAAGAGCTTGGGCCATTCCCGCCTTTGCTCCTCGGGAATACCCTCGAGATACTGTTCGAGCGATCCCTTCATGTACTGGCGACTGTGCTGCATGCGCAGGCGTTCGCCAGGCTTGATCTGGTTCTTCAGTCGAAACTCCACCGGATCCATGCCGAGACGGATGGCGCACATGTCGGCCACCTTTTCCACGACCGAGCCCAGGGTTACATCTCCAACCGCGCGCATGCAGCCCGCGGTCAGGAGGTTCGTGTTGACCCCGTGAATCGCGTAGTGTCCGTGCTCCGCGCGGCCCCAGTTGTCGACACAGAAGAAGCCGACATCATCCTTGAAGCCATAACCGCCGTTGTCGATGATGTGATCGAATTCCGCCAGCGTCAGGGTGCCATCGTTGCGGCATCCCATGCGGCCCCGGGAAATCTCGATGTGCCGGCGCTTCACCGTCGCCATGCACTCCTCGTTGGAAAGCTCGATCTTGACCGGTTTGCGCACCTTCCGAGCAAGCAGGGCCGTGATGAGCATGAAGTTGGCGCTCCACCAGTTGCCGAAGGAACTTCCCGACGGCAGCGCGATGACGCGGACCCGGCTGAGCGGGATTCCGAAGGCCTCGTGGATGCCGTCACGCAGTTCCGACGGTGTCTGGGACGAGGTCCAGAGGGTCACACGATCGCCGTTCCATTCTGCAATACAGGCATTGCGGCCCAACGGCGCCATTTGCTGGCTGGCGAAACGGACCTCGGTCTCGACGATGAAATCCGCCTCGTCAGCTCCCTTCTCGACATCGCCCCACTGGACGACATAGGGATCACGAAGGTTGCCCTCCTCGCGTATCTGAGGGGCGTCGGGCTGCATCGCTTCTTCTGGGTCAAAGACCGCATCGAGGACTTCGTACTCGACGTCGATGAGCTCGAGTGCCGCTTCAGCAACCTCCTCGCTGACCGCAGCCACCGCCGCCATGTCGTCACCGTGAAAGCGGGCAATGCCGTCCAGAATCTTGCCGCGATAGTTGAACCAGGCGTTCTCCCAGACATTCTGGGGTGTGTCGTGATGAGTAACCACGCCCAGCACACCGGGGAGCGCTTCGGCCCTCGCGGTGTCGATGGAAAGGATGCGCGCATGAGCGTGGGGACTGCGCAGGATCTTGCCGTGCACCATGCCCTGGACTTCAAGGTCGACCGCGTACTTCAACGAACCGGTGACCTTTTCCCGGGCATCCTTCACGGGAATGCCCTTGCCGGCGATCCTCCAGGCAGACCGGTGTCCTGATGCTTCGGTTGCTGCTGCCGCCATCGTCCCTCTCCCCTGCTCAACCGGTGTTCGAACCTGACTCCCCTTCCCTCAGTCGCGCCGCCGCATTCATGACGGACTTCACGATGTAGGGATAAGCGCCGCATCGGCAAATGTTTCCGCTCATGGCCATGGCGGCCTCTGATTCTGTCGGATCGGGGTTTTCGTCAAGGAAGGCCTTCGCCGCCATGATGAAACCCGGTGTGCAGAACGCACACTGGAACCCCTGTTCCTCGATGAAGGCCTCCTGGATCGGGTGGAGGTTATCCTCGTTGCCAAGCCCCTCGATGGTCACGACCTCGCGGCCTTCCGCCTGCATGGCGAGGACGAGGCAGGACGTGACGGGCTCTCCATCCATGATCACCGTGCAGGAACCGCATTCCCCCTCGCTGCACGACACACGCACTCCATGGAGTCCGAGAGCCCGTCTCAGGAGATCACAAAGGCGCTCGTGCGGTCTTGCATCAAGATCGAAGGCCCGGCCATTGACGGTCATGCGGATCATTCTTCGTCACCTCCGAGGCGCCCCAATGCATCAGCGAGGGCACGACGGACGAGGACCGGGCACATCCGCGCGCGGTAGCCGGCGCCGGCACGGACATCCGAAATCGGTCGTGCAACGGTCGCGGCATGGCCGGCGGCCTCTTCGAGGCGAGCCGCGTCAATGTCATCCAGAGCCCTGCCTGCAAGAACCCTCTCACCTTCGGTCACGCGAACCGGAACCGGCGCCACGGAACCCAGCGCAATGCGCGCGTCGGTGACGGTGCCGCCATCAGCGGTCAACGACACCGCTGCGCTCACCAGGGCAATGTCGACCACCGTGCGGGCAACCCTGCGATAGCTTGCTTCGCGCCGCGCCTGCGGTATGGGAACGACAATGGCACACAGCAGTTCTTCCGCGCCGAGAGCCGTCCTGTTCACGCCGGTGAGGAAGTCCTCCATCGGAACTTCGCGCCGACCGCTCGGGCCCTGGATCAGACAGCGGGCTTCAAGCGCAACAAAGAGCGGTGAAAGATCCGCTCCCGGCGAGGCATTGCACATATTGCCGCCGACCGTGGCAAGGGTGCGGGTCTGCTTCGTACACATCAACCGGGCGGTATCACCAAGCGCTTGCATGACGGGATGCATCGAGGAAGCCTGGTCGAGGTCATCGAGGGTCGCCATCGCCCCGATCCTGATTTCACCGGGCAACGCTTCGATACCGTCAAGCCCGGAGAGGCGTGTCAGATCAATGCAATGGTCGATCATCACCTCGCCGCGGCGCCACTGCAACATCAGGTCCGTACCGCCAGCCCAGTAGCGGGCGCGTTCGCCGTGACGGGCCTTCATGGCGACCGCCGCATCAATGCTGTCGGGTCGCAGATAGTCGAAATGTCTGATCACCGGGTGTCTCCCGGGTCCGCCTGCAGAGAGGCCATTTCCGCATATCGTTCCATTCGATTCAAGGTATTGCCGTGGCTCCTTGATCGGCATGTGCGACTGTTGATATCGTCACCACTGCGGGGAGGATGCATCC
>JAJEBJ010000029.1 GCA_022822575.1 Alphaproteobacteria bacterium
CCGTCGGCCCTGGCCTTCGATGACACCGGCACCCTCCTGGCCACCGGCGGAGGTGAGGTGGTGACGGTCTGGAGTTTCCAGGGAGGTGGTCCCGAAGGCACACGGCCCGGTATTCTGGAGCTTCATGTTCGACCTGTCACCTCACTCGCCTTCGCGCGCCGCGCGATGCGCCTGGCCTCGGGAGGCCGCGATGGTGCCGTGGTTGTGTGGTCGCTTCAGAAAGATGGAACGGGCAGTCCGATAGGGGCCGCGGCCGCGGCGGACGTCGTGGCCGATTTGTACTGGCGACCGGACGGACGGGCGCTTGCCGCGCTCGACGCTGCGGGTGGCGTGACGGTTTGGCGCATGGGCTCAGGCCATGGCCGCCTGTGACGCACCGTGCGCCCGGTGACATTTCTGTTAGGGAATATCCGACGATGCGCGACCAGCTGGAGCAACCTGTCGCAGTCGCGGAACGGCAACCAGGCGTCTCGTTCTTCACGCCTGGCAAGGCATTCATCCAGCTTCGAGGAGATGCCGCGCCCGTCCGAGACACATTCAAGCCTCAGTCGCATCACGTTCCGCACAGCCGGTCGCCGGCATCTCCGAGTCCGGGCACCAGATAACCGTGATCGTCCAGACACCGGTCGACGGCGGCCGTGAAGACCGAGACGTCCGGGTGGGCCTTCGCCACAGTGTCGATCCCCTCGGGTGCGGCCAGCAGGGACATCAGCCGGATACTGCGGGCGGAGGCGCCTTTCAGCCGCGACAACGCAGCGGATGCGGTGTTGCCCGTTCCCAGCATCGGATCGAGAACGACGACCGGCCTGTCGGCAACCTGGGGCGGCACCTTGAAGCAGTATTCGTTTGCCTGAAGCGTACGCGGGTCCCGCACCAGTCCGATGTATCCGACGGGGGCTGACGGCACCAGTTCGAGCATGCCGTCGAGCAATCCGTTGCCGGCACGCAGGATCGAGATCAGGACCGGTTCTCCTGTCTTGAGAAACGGTGCCTCCATCCTGGCAAGCGGCGTCTCGATGGTGCGCTCCACGAGGTCCAGATCACGCAGGACCTCGTAGCCGACCATCACGGCAAGTTCACGCATGAGCCGACGGAAGGGGTGGCTTTCTGTTTCCCTGGAGCGCAAGAGGGAGAGCTTGTGCTGAACCAGCGGATGATCAATCACGGCAACGCCTGGCATGGAATCCCCCCTTCCCGCTGCCGGCGTCCCCAGATTTCGTTCTGGCCAATTGACCGGCGGTCAAAATACAACCCAGACTTGCGGGCCACTCTACCAACGTCACCGGAGCACTGTCTTGACCGGGTCCCTGAATCGATCCACCGCCCCTGGCAGGCGTCTCTTCAGTTTCGGCGTCATCACCGACACCCACGTCAACCAGGGTGAGGATGAGACGAATTCGCCGTTCGAATCAGGACGCCTTGCCAACCGGCGCATGCGCCATGTCATCCGGGAACTCAATGCTCGTGACCTTGCCTTCGTTGTCCACGTCGGCGACATCGTCCATCCGGTTCCGGCGATCCCGGGACTCTACGCTGATGCGGCCCGGCGCTTTTTTGAGGTGTTCGATACGCTGCGCCATCCAGCCTGGCTCACGCCCGGCAACCACGATGTCGGTGACAAGCCCAACGACTGGGCTCCTGCCGCCCGGATCAACGAGGATCATCTCGCCCTGTGGCAACACCATTTCGGCGACCAGTTCACGTCATTTGATCACCAGGAGTGTCATTTCGTCATCATCAACGCCCAGGTCATCAACTCGCACCTGGAGGCCGAGGAACGCCAGCGCGCCTGGCTGGAGGCCGATCTCCGCAACCACCATGGCCGGCGCATCTTCCTGTTCAGCCACTATCCGCCCTGTCTCCTGGACGCAGACGAGGAAGAGACCTACGACAACATCGGCGAACCCGGTCGCTCATGGCTGCTCGATCTCGCCCGGCAGCACCGGGTCGAAGCCCTGATTGCCGGACATGTTCACAACTTCTGGTACCTCCGGCTCGACACGACCGACTGCTACATCCTGCCATCGACCGCCTTCGTGCGCTTCGACTACGCCGAGATGCTGAGGGCCGCGCCGGGCGTTGAAACCGAGTTCGGACGCAACGACCGGCCCAAGCTCGGCTATGCGATCTGCCATGTCCACGACGACGGGCACATGGTCGAGATCGTGCGCACGTGGGGAAACACACTCGACGCCGGTCCGCCGGCGGAAACACGACCGGAGTATCGTCTCGCCACCATCCATCCGCGCCAGAACAGGCATGCCGCATTCGGGTTCGACATGCGCCACAACTGGATGGAAATAGTCGAAATTCCTCCCACCGGCGGTCTCGACGAGTTTGACCGCAAGACGGTACGCAACGACTACCCTCTGCTCGCCCTCTGGGACATGGCGGTGCGGCCGCTGAGGGTGCCGGTCCGCGATCTCGTGAACGAGGCGAACGTTGCGCGCATGAACGTGCTGGCAGAACACGGACACCTCTTCACGCTCATGTCGTTCGGCTCCCCTGCCGGCGATCTGCTGGGGCGCCTCATGGCCCATCGCGACCTTTTCCGGACCTGGGACGTTGCCATCAATCCCGAAGTCATCGATCGTGACATGGGCCCCATTGCCTCTGCCGCCACCCGGGCCGGTGTCCCCCTCGTCCTGTCACGCCTGCGCTCGATCGACGAACAACGCGCCGAGGCGGGCAAGTATTACCACTCGATCAACCAGGGGTTCCTCGTCCGCGACACGGAAGAAATCGCCACGATCGCAAGGCTGCCCGAACTCGATGGCGTGCTCGCCGGCGTGGTCTTCCGCCTCACCCTCGACATGCCGGTCTGGGAAACGGTGGCGGCGGCCAGCGCCGTGGCGACCGGCCTTGGCCTCAAGGCCCATGTCCACATGCGCATGGCCGGAACCAGTCCGGCCAGCCCGGTCATGGACGACGCCCTCACCGTCAGGCGGATTGCCGAGGCGATGGCGGCCGCAGTGTGCTTCGCCGATGTCACCGTGTTCGCCGACACCCTGGTCGACATCGACCGGGGCTACTTCCCCCGATCGGGCGTTCTCGACCGTCTCTGCAACCCGCGCCCCGGCTACCACGTGGTGCGCCACATGCATGCGGCTCTCGACATCGTCGACGACGAAATCTCGCCTGGCGCCGCCACGGATCTGGCGGGAGGGCGATGCCTGGAGATGAAGGAAGCCGGCAACCCTCTGGTGCTGGCGGTGCCGCAGGAGCAGTCTCAAGGCCTCGCCGTGTCCTGGTCCGGTCACCCGGTTCTTTCGATCGATCTCGTCGGCGGCTCCGTCACGCCTCTCCCGGCCTGCCATGAGGTGCGGATCGGCTCCGCCAGCCCTCACCTCCTGGTGGCCGACCCCGATGGAAGCCGTCTTCGCCGGCTTTCCTGAAAACTCCGCTTCGAAGGCCGGCGCTGCTCAGGCACGCTCCATGTCCGTCATGACGAGTTGGTTGAAACGATGGTGGAGCCTGTCCCAGAACGGCGCGTAGTAATGCTGGCGGCATACCGGACTGCGGCGGGCGGCCTGCACGGCCTCGATCATGATCCGGTCTTCCCCGTGGACGACATCGAACAGATGCTGCACTTGCCGTTCCTGATCCTGGAAGGCGGGATCCTCGAGTGCTTCGGGAGCATAGAACCGCAGGTGCCGCAATTCCGTGACGCCCGGGCCCCGCGGAAGCGCAATGTTGACCTTGGCGAAGGTGTCGAGCAGCGGAATGTTGACGTTGGGATAGAGCGTCGTGAAGTAGCCCCGTTCCGGCACGGTGCTGGTGTCATGACCGGCGGAGGGAAGGTGGACCTCATCATATGTGGCACCGGAATCGTCACGGGAATGGGCGAACGCCAAGAGTGATCCCTCCATGGTGAGTTCAAAGCGGGGCTCGCCGGCCGCTCCGACCCGCGGAACCTCGGGCGACTTGCGATAGATGTCGTGCGTGAAGGCCTCATGGAGGAGGTTGATGGACGCGTTTTCCTGGTAGGTCTTCCAGTTGGTGTTGACGGTTCTTTGTTCGATGAGCGGCTGACCGTCGCTGTCCCGGGCGGGAACCAGGCGGTCGATGGCAAAGTCGGCGCCCACCAGGCGGCGCCATGGCATCAACCACTCATCGACATCGCCTGCTCCGCCATCGGGATTGATGAAGAGGGCGCCAAGCCGCTCGGCGCTTGGCACCTCGACGAGATCGCATGGCCGTCCGTCCAGAGCCTCGGGGCCGGCCTCGGGATTGCCATCCCAGTAGGGCGCCCCCACAAGGCGGCCGTCGAGGTCGTAGCGAAGACCATGGTAGGGCGTGTCGATGCAATCCAGCCCCCTAGCCGGATGGAGCAGCGCCAGGCAGCCGTCATAAGGGACGATGTTGTGAAAGACGCGCAACGTCCCGTCGCTTCCCCTCACCGCCAGCAGCGGCTGATCGAAGAGATCGAACGGCCGCGCATCGCCGCCACACGGAAGCTCCGATGCGAACATGACGGCAGTCCAGTTCCGCGCAAAGACGCGTTCCACCTCAAGCGCATGCCATGCGCCGTCGGTGAATGCCTGTGCGGGGAGTGTCATGGCCTCGCCGATCGGCGCCATCACCCTGTCGCGCTCCGCACGGGTCATCACTTCAAGAAGTCTCTCATCCATCGCTCACGCCAACCCGGTGTCCACCATCGGCATCCTGCGACGCAGTGCTGAAGGTCATGCCACCATGCCGGGCTTGAGGGTATGCCAGTCCGTGACGGACTGGAATGTTTCGGCAATGTCGAGAATGGTCTCTTCCCCGAAGGGGCGGCCCATCAGGGTCAGCGCAACCGGCAGCCCCGCCGCATTGCGTCCCGAGGGGATCGAGACGGCCGGCAGGCCGGTCACATTGGCGATCCATGGCATCACTGTCATCGCGTCCTGTGCGGAGATCCGTCTCGTGCCAACGACGAGGTCCGTTTCCCCGAAAGCCGGTGCGGCGATGGGCAGGGTCGGCAGGCATACGGCATCGTGTTGTTCGAGAAGTTCCCGAAACCTGCCGACAAGACGGGTCCTGAACTGCTGGGCCTTCAGATAGTCGACGGCGGCGATGTGCTGCCCGGCCTGCAACTGGACCCTGACGTCTTCCCCGTACGAAGCGACATGGGATTCCAGGTACCGTGCATGCCAGGCGGACGCCTCGGCGAGCATGATCACTTTCCAGACGCCGAACCCCCGCTCAAGCCCCGGCACCTCGACATCGGTGATGATGCAACCCGCTTCCCGGAACACGCCAAGGGCAGTCTCGAAGGCATGTCCGACGTCCTCGTCGCATAGGACTCCCTCGCCGCGCAACACCGCGAGCCGTGTTGTTGCCGATCTCGCTGCGGCACGCCTGTCGACACGCGTCGTGGGGTCCCTGGAATCCTCGCTGGAGAGGACATCAAGGAGAGCTCCCAGGTCTCGCGCCGAACGGGCCATGGGTCCCGCGACATCGAGCGAAAACGAGAGCGGCAGGACTCCGAAGCGGCTGAGACGCCCGTAGGTCGGCTTGAGACCGCAAACGCCGCAAGCCGCTGCGGGTATTCTCACCGACCCGCCGGTATCACTGCCCAGTGCCGCAGGCACGACACGCGCCGCAAGGGCGGCCGCGGATCCGCCGCTTGATCCTCCCGCGATGTGATCGGGATTCCACGGATTGTGCACCGGACCGAACGCCGACGACGCGTTCGTCGCCCCGTAGGCCCATTCATGCATGTTGGTCTTGCCGAAGATGATGGCCCCGGCGTTCCGCAGTCGCCCCACAAGTGTCGCGTCGATGCCGGCGGGTGCATCCGCGAGAACCATTGAGCACGCCGTTGTCGGATAGTCCCGAGTCCAGAAATTGTCCTTGATCGCCACCGGGATGCCGTGGAGCGGTCCGGCTATGATGCCGCCTTCCCTCATCTCGTCGAGGGCCCGGGCCTCGGAGAGAACCTTCCCTTCATCGAGGGCAACATGGGCATTGATCGTGTTGCGCACCCTCGCCGAGGCCGCAAGACATGCCTCGGCGAGGGCGACGGCGGTGATGTCGCGGCGATGCAGACGACGAACGAGATCGCCGACTTCCAGTTCGTTGAGGGGGACCTCAGTCATGGCGCTCGACCCGGAAGTGATGTGCCGGCTCGACAGACGACACATCATCGAGACCGGCAAGCGCCCCAAGCGCATCGTTGAGGATGTCGACCACCCTGTCGACATCGGCATCCGCGAGGTCTCTCCACCCCATGGCCCGGCGATGACCGACAACCTGTTCACCTGTCACGCGCTTCAAGGCCCGTCTCCCCCTTCTTCGTGTGCCGTCATACCCCGAGCAGGTCATGCAGCAGTTCGCGGTCGCCGACAAGTTCATCGCGTGTGACTTCCCGGGCGATGGTGCCGCCCGCCATGACGTAGGCCCGTTCGGCAAGGGAGAGGCAAAAGTCGAGATTCTGCTCGGCGATGATGATCGAGAGTGTTGCCTCATCCTTCATCGCCATGAGAATACCAGCGATCTCATCGACAATGGATGGCTGGACACCCTCGCTGGGCTCATCGAGCATCAGCACTCTCGGGCGAGTGGCCAGGGCGCGGGCAATGGCGAGGATCTGTTGCTGGCCGCCACTCAGGCTGCCGGCCAGCGCCTCGGCCT